>NZ_JBFAJA010000011.1:0-170333 GCF_040654975.1 Dactylosporangium sp. NPDC050588
TCCGGCATGAACGGCCTGTCCGACCAGCAGGAACTCACCTCCGTCGCCTACTGGCAGCAGATCCGCGACTGGGCCCAGTCCAAGCACCTCGCCCGGCTCGCCTTCTGGTCCGTCAACCGCGACCGCCCCTGCCCCGGCGGCGGCGTCGTGTCCAACTGCAGCGGCATCGCCCAGAACAACTGGCAGTTCACCCAGATCACCGCCACGTTCACCGGGTAACCGCGCGAACCGAGCACAGCGAGGGCTGGTCCTGCTACAGGGCCAGCCCTCTTCTGTCGGGGTGGCGCCCCAGCCAGGCCGTGTAGCGGTCGTTCTTGCGCACGGCGTCGGCGTAGGCCTCGATCGCATACGCCCAGACCTGCCCCGCCACGTCGGCGGCGGGCCCGTCGGGCAGCCAGCCGAGCATCTGCCGCCAGTGCAGCGGCGCGCCCGCGATCGGCACCGCCGCCAGGCCCGCCATCGGCCGCAGCGTCGCCTGGCACAGGCCGACCGCGTCGCCGGACTCGATGAGGTCGATCGCGCCGCGGACCTCCGTCTCGAACAGGACCCGGGGCGTGAACCCGGCCCTGGCGCAGGCCGCCGCGTGGCAGGAGGAGAAGCAGCCGTCGCCGGGCGCGGCGACCCACTGGGCGTCGGCGAGCTCGGCCAGGTCGACCTCGTCGCGGTCGGCGAGCCGGTGCCCCTCCGGCAGCAGCAGGAACACCGGGTCGGCGGCCACGACCCGCCAGGCGAGCCCGTTGTCGGTCGCCGGGGGCGCGTCGCCGCAGGCGCCGACCAGGACGAAGTCCAGCTTGCCGGCGAGCACCTGGTCGCCCAGCTCGGCGGCGGACCACGACGCGTGCGTGCTGACCTGGGCACCCGGATGGTTGCTGCTGATGCGGTGCACCAGGCCGCCGAGGATCGGGCCGTTGACCGCGCCGATCCGGTACCGCCCGGCGCGGTCCGTCGTGCTGGCCAGCCGGGTCGCCTCGTCCTGGAGCCCCTTGACGGCCGGCAGCAGCACCCTGGCCCGCGCCAGCACCAGCTCACCCAGCGGTGTCGCGCGGGCGCCCCGCCGGTCCCGCTCGAACAGCAGCCCGCCGAGCGCCCGCTCGATGCGCTGCAACTGCGCGGTCAACGCCGGCTGGGCGAGGCCCAGCACGGAGGCCGCCTTCGTGACACTGCCGGCATCCGCGATCGCGCACACGACCCGCAGGTGCCGCAGCTCCAGATCCATATGCAGACGGTAGGACGTCCGCCGGATGGGGAGAAGACCCCGGAGCCATCGAGCCTCACCGTTTTCGCAGATCGACACATCTGCGAAACGTGCCGGTCGATCATCATATACCGGGGGCGGGTATGCGGCGATGCTATGGAACCGGGCCGCCTGGGTACCCTGGACGGGTGCTCTCCCCCCGCCGCTGGTGCGCCGGTACCGCCACCGCGACCGCGGCGACCGGCGCGATCGGGCTCGCCTTCGCCGTGGCCGGCTCGGCGCCGTGGCGCTATGTGAGCGAGTCCGGCGTCGCCGGCGCGCCCCACCCGACGCTCTACCGGGTCAGCATGCTGCTCCTGGCGGCGTCGCTGGCGTTCCTGGCGGTGCCGGCCCGGCACACCGCCCGCCACGCCCTCGTCGCGCTCCCGTTCGTGCCCGGGCGCGTCGCCGCCCTGGTGCCGGCGGGGCTCGCCGCGGCGGCGATCGCCCTGGCCGCTCCCCTGGCCGCCGTCGCTGGCGCGGTGACCTGCTCCCCGGGGTGCCCGCTGCCGCCGTATGAGTCGCCCCAGCCGCGGGACCTGGTCCACGCCGCCGGCGCGATCGGCGCGCTGCTGCTCCTCGCGCTGGCGATTCTGGTGTACGCCACCCAGCCCGACCACTCGACGCTGCGCCGTGCGGGGCGGCTCGGGGTGCTCCTGGCGTTCCCGCCGCTGATCCTCTCCGCGATCGGCATCCTGTTCCTGGGCCGGGGCCTCTTCACCGGCCTGATGGAGCGGGCCGCCCTGGTCGCCGTGTCGGCATGGCTGGTGCAGACCGCCGCCGTCCACGTCCGCGCCAAGCCGTGACCCGCACCGTCGTCGTCACGGGGGCGAGCGCGGGGATCGGCCTCGCCGCCGCGAAGGGGTTCGCCGCCGCCGGCGACCGCCTGATCCTCCTCGGCCGGAATGAGCACCGCCTGGCCGCCGCCCTCGCCGCCGTGCGCGACGCCGGCGCCGCCGACCCCGTGGCGGTGCGGGCGGACTTCGCCGAACCGGCCCAGGTGCGGTCCGCGGCCGCCGAGGTCCGCGCCGCATGCGACCGCATCGACGTCCTGGTGAACAACGCCGGCGGCCTCTTCCGCGGCCCCGCCTGCCTACAGGTCAACCACCTCGCCGGGTTCGAGCTGGCCCACCTGCTGCTCGACCGGTTGCGGGACCCCGCCCGGCTGATCACGACCGCGTCCCTCGCCGAGGCCTGGGGCGTGCTGGACGTCGACCGGCCGCTGCGCGCCTCGCTCTGGCACCGCAGCCGGTGGCTCGCGTACGGCTCCTCGAAGCAGGCGAACATCCTGTTCACCCTGGAGGCGGCCCGGCGCTGGACCGCGCGCGGCGTCCTGCCCGTGGCGTTCTTCCCGGGTCTCGTGCGGAGCCGGTTCGCCACCACCAGCCCGCTCTTCATGCTGGGCAAGCTGATCCCGGTCCTGTTCAGCTCCCCGCAGAAGGCCGCCGACACCCTGCTGTGGCTGGCCGGCGCGCCCGCGGAGGCGCTCGTGCCCGGCGGCTACTACTTCCTGCGGCAGCCCTTCGCCGCGACGCCCCGCTCCACCGCACCGGCGCGGGCCGCCCGCCTCTGGGAGTCCTCCCTGGAGGCCGTCAAGCGGCGGTGACCACCTCCGCGAGCCGGAGGCCGTCAGGCGTCGGTGACCGCGAGCCGGCGGCGGGCGCCGCGGCCGGGGCGGGGCACGACGTCGCGCGGCGGGACCTGGGCGTGGCCGGACTCGCAGACCAGCACGGCGTGCACGGGCGCGCCGCAGCCGCGGTGGACCGTCTCCAGCGGCGGGCCCTCCGGCCCGGCCAGGTACCGGTCGCCCCACTCCAGCACCGCGACGAGCAGCGGATACAGGTCGAAGCCCTTCTCGGTGAGCCGGTATTCGTCGCGGACCCGCGAGCCGGGCTCCCGGTACGGCACCCGGCGCAGCACGCCGTTGTCGACGAGCATGCCGAGACGGTTGGTCAGCACCTGCCGCGGGATGCCGGTGCGCTCCCGCATGTCGTCGAAGCGGTGGATGCCGTTGAAGACCTCGCGCAGCACGACGACGGTCCACTTCTCACCGAGGATCGCCATCGCCGCGCCGATGGTGCAGTTGTCGACCGACCAGTCCAGTGCCGCAGGTCTCATCCCGTCAGGCTAACCGGCACCTGAGTCTGGTTGACAGATCCAGCTGTCGCCCGACAGGCTGCATCCATGACGCAGACTCAGAACGAGGTCCGTAGCCGCACGTTCACGTGGTCCGACCCGATGCTCAACGCGGCCGAGATCGGCCGGCGCAGCGGCCTGGAGCTGCTGCAAGCGATGGCACGCGGCGAGCTGCCGGCGCCGCCGATCACGCACCTCATGGGCGCCGGACGGATCGAGGCCGAGCTGGGCCGGGTCGTCGTGACCCTCGAACCGCAGGAGTTCCACTACAACCCGCTCGGCAGCATCCACGGCGGGGTCCTCGCGACGCTGCTCGACACGGCCGCCGCCTGCGCCGTGCACTCGACGCTGCCGGCCGGCGTCGGGTACACCTCCCTCGACCTCAGCACGAAGTTCCTGCGCCCCGCGTCGATCGCGTCCGGCACCCTGACCTGCGAGGGCACCGTGCTGTCGAAGGGCCGGCGGACCGCCCTCGCCCAGGCGGTGATCACCGACGCCCGCGGCGGCATGGTCGCCCACGCCACGTCGACCTGCATGCTCTTCGACCTGACCTGAAGGCCACACCTGGAGGCCTGCACCCTGGAGGCCTGCACCCTGGAGGCCCGCATCTGGATGCCGCACCTGGAGGTGCGTGACCGACACCACGCTGCGTGAGGCTTGATCCGCGAAGAGTGTCCGACCTGGTGACAACGCCACGCTACCGGCTGCCCAACCATGGATCACGGCGAGTCGTCGACCCATGGAAGGGGACCGAATGCCAAGCAGAAACCGGAGCGCACTGAGTGCCGCCGCGGCAGCGATCATCACGATCGCCGGCGTGGCCGCACCGGGCGTGCCGGCGACCGCGGCACCACCGGCGGCATCGGCCGCCGACCAGCTGACCCGGGTGATCGTCGCCTACGACGACGCCGACGCGGCAGCCCGGGCGGTCGACCGGGCCGGCGGGAAGGTCGGCCGGGCGCTGTCGATCGTGGAGAGCTTCGCGGCCGAGATACCGGACACGCAACTGTCCGCCCTGAGGACTGCCCCCGGCGTGCGGTCCGTGACCCTCGACGGTGAGGTGGCACTCCAGGCCGAACGATGGCGCGCCGACGGCGACGCCAACTCGATGTTCAGCGTCGTGCGCGCGACCGGCGCGCTGGACGTGTGGAAGAAGACCGACTCCAGCGGCCGGCCGATCGGCGGCGCCGGCGTCGGCATCGCCCTGATCGACTCCGGCGTCTCGCAGGTCACCGGGCTCAACGACCCGGGCCGGATCGTCAACGGGCCGGACCTGTCGTTCGAGTCGCAGTCGCCCAACCTGCGCTACGCCGACACGTTCGGGCACGGCACCCACATGGCCGGCCTGATCGCCGCCCGCGACCCGGGCACCAACTTCATGACCGTCGACTCGCCGACCAACTTCACCGGCATGGCGCCCACCTCGACGCTGATCAGCGTCAAGGTCGCCACCGCCGACGGCGCCACCGACGTCTCGCAGGTCATCGCCGGGATCGACTGGGTCGTCACGCACCGCAACGACCCAGGCCTGAACATCAAGGTGCTGAACCTGTCGTTCGGCACCGACAGCTACCAGGACGAGAAGCTCGACCCGCTGTCGCACGCGGTCGAGGCGGCCTGGAAGAAGGGCATCACGGTCGTGGCCTCCGCCGGCAACGACGGCAAGACCCGCACCGCGCTGTCGATGCCGGCGGCCAACCCGTACGTCATCGCGGTCGGCGCCGCCGACTCGAAGGGCACCGAGTCCCGCTCCGACGACGTCCTCGCGGACTTCAGCACCCGTGGCAACGCCACCCGCTCCGCCGACCTGACCGCGCCCGGCCGCTCGATCGTCGGCCTGCGCGACCCGGGCTCCTACGTCGACGTCAACTACCCGACGGGGCTCGTGCCGGGCGACACGACCGGACGGTACTTCCGGGGCAGCGGTAGCTCGCAGGCCGCGGCCATCACGTCCGGCGCCGCGGCGCTGCTGCTGCAGCAGCGCCCGAACCTCACGCCCGACCAGGTCAAGAAGCTGCTCGTCAGCACCACCGACGCGATGACCGCCGGCGACGTGCTGGGCCGCGGCTCCGGCCAGCTCAACATCAAGAAGGCGATCGAGGCGCCGACGCCCGCCGCCACGCAGACGTGGGCGGCGTCGACCGGCACCGGCACGCTGGAGGCCTCCCGGGGCTCCGCGCACGTGGCGGACCCGGTCACCGGCACCGAGCTGACCGGCGAGACGGACATCATGGGCCGGGCCTGGACGCCGGCGACGTGGGCGAAGGCATCGACCGCCGGCACCGCATGGACCGGCGGCACCTGGAACGGCGCGACCTGGACCGGCACGTCGCTGAGCGGCACGGCCACGACCGGCCGCAGCTGGGTCGCGGTCGGCTGGTCCGGCACCAGCTGGAGCGGGCGCACCTGGAGCGGGCGCACCTGGAGCAGCGCCGTGTGGGACGGCCGCACATGGAGTGGCCGAACTTGGTCAGGTAGCACCTGGAGCGGCCGAACTTGGAGTGGAAGCTACTGGTCAAGCTCCATCTGGCAGTAACCCTCATGAAAAGGGCGATTCCGGGACGGTCATGAAGAAAGCACGCGCGTGGACACGCCCGGACGCACGGGTGGCGGCGCTCAGCCTGTGGCTGGGCGTCGCCACCGTCGTGGCCCACGGTCTGCGCATCCACCACGGCGGGCTTCCGGCGTCCCCCGATGCCCTGCCGCTGATCCTGCTCGCCGTCGCGTTCGCAGTCACCGAGGGGTTCGCGGTGCACATCCGGGTCCGCCGCGGCGGCCACGCGATGAGCCTCAGCGAGATCCCGATGGTCCTCGGGCTGCTCTCGGTCGACCCGACCCTGCTGCTCGCCGTCCGGCTCCTCGGCGGCGGCCTCGGCCTGGTGGTCCTGCGCGGCCAGCGCGGCGTCAAGCTCGGCTTCAACGTCGCCCTCCTCGGCGTGCAGACCACCGCGGCGTCCGTGATGCTGCGCGCCCTCACCGGCCCCACCCTGCCCGACGTCGGCCCGATGCAGTGGCTGGACGTGCTGCTCGTCATGCTCGTCGCCGACGTCGTCGCCGCGGTGCTGGTCACCGCCGTGATCGCGCTGCACGACGACCCCAGCGAGTGGAAACGCCTGCCGAGCGCCCTGCAGGGACTGCCGCTCGTCGCGATCACCACCAGCATCGGCCTGATCAGCACCCTCGCCATCGACCGCGACCCGAGGGCGATCGCCCTGATCGCGATCGTCTCCGCGGTCACGTACCGGGCCTACCGCTCGTACGTGAGCCAGAGCCAGGGCCACGAGCAGGTCGAGGAGCTCTACGCCTTCACCCGCGCCCTCGACGGCGTCCTGGACACCGGCGGGGTCGCCCGCATCGTGCTCGAGCAGGCCCGCGACCAGCTCCGCGCCGAGCGGGCCGAGCTGATCATCCCGGGCGCCGACGGCTCCCAGATCCGGATGCGCATGCACGGCCGGCACCAGCTCGACACGACCGTCATCGACGCCCTGCCGGAGACCGCGTGGTGGCAGCCGGCGCGCGCCGGCACCCCCGTCCTGGTCGCCAAGGGCAGCCGCGTCGTCGGCTCCATCGTCGACGGCATCGCGGTGCCCGTGCCGCTCAACGACGGCGCGACCGGCGTGCTGTTCGTCGCCGACAGCCTCCCCGACATCCCGACCTTCGGCGAGCATCATGTCCGCCTCTTCCAGGCGCTCGCCAACCACGCCAGCCTGTCGCTCACCAAGGCCCGGCTCCTCGACGAGCTGCGCCGGGAGGTCGCGGAGAAGGAGCACCTGGCGCTGTACGACCCGCTCACCGGCCTGCCCAACCGGCAGCGCTTCCAGTCGCTCACCGACGCGCTGCGCGCCCAGGGCACCCCGGTCGCGATGCTGCTCATGGACCTCGACCGCTTCAAGGACGTCAACGACGCGCTCGGCCACGACATCGGCGACACGCTGCTGCGGCAGGTCGGCGACCGCCTGCAGGGCCGCCTCGGCGACCGCGGCACCGTCGCCCGCTTCGGCGGCGACGAGTTCGCCGTGCTGCTGCCCGGCATCCGCACCCGCGAGGTCGCCGTCGCGATCGGCGACGACCTCGCCGCCGCGATGGAGCAGCCGATCGCGATCGGCCAC
The DNA here is from genome assembly GCF_040654975.1 of Dactylosporangium sp. NPDC050588. Taxonomy (NCBI): domain Bacteria; kingdom Bacillati; phylum Actinomycetota; class Actinomycetes; order Micromonosporales; family Micromonosporaceae; genus Dactylosporangium; species Dactylosporangium sp. NPDC050588. The sequence goes on from NZ_JBFAJA010000011.1 coordinate 7,480, forward strand.
CTGCGCCTCAACGCCCGCGTCAGCATCGGCATCGCGCTCGCCCCCGAGCACGGCCACGACGCGAAGACCCTCATCCAGCGCGCCGACGTCGCCATGTACGTCGCGAAGACCACCCGCACCGGGGTGCGCGTCTACCAGCCCGACGACGACCGCAACAGCCCCCGGCGCCTCGCCATGGTCGCCGACCTGCGCGAGGCCATCCAGCGGCACGACCTCGTCGTCGTCTTCCAGCCCAAGCTGGAGACCGCCACCGGCATCGTCCGCGGCGCCGAGGCCCTCGCCCGCTGGCACCATCCCGCGCACGGCTTCGTCCCGCCCGACGAGTTCATCCCCCTCGCCGAGACGTCCGGCCTGATCCGGCCCCTGACCCTGCACGTGCTGGAGGTCGCGCTGCGCCGCTGCGCCTCGTGGCGGCGGATGGGGCACGACATGCACGTCGCCGTCAACCTGTCGCCCAACAGCCTGCAGGAGGCCGACCTGCCCGACATCGTCGCCCGGCTGCTGGGTCAGGCGGGTGTACCGGCGAGCGCGCTGACCCTGGAGATCACCGAGAGCAGCATCATGGACGACCCGGCCGGCAGCCTCGTCACGCTCGACCGCCTGCACGCCCTCGGCGTCAAGCTCGCCATCGACGACTTCGGCACCGGGTACTCCTCCCTCGGCCGCCTCCGCGAGCTCCCCATCCACGAGATGAAGATCGACAAGTCATTCGTGCAGCGCATCGCCGTCGACCACCGCGACCGTGCCGTCGTCCGCTCCGCCGTCCAGCTCGGGCACGCCCTGGACCTGGAGGTCGTCGCCGAGGGCGTCGAAGACGAGCAGACCCTCCACCACCTGCGCACGGAGGGCTGCAACCTGGTCCAGGGCTACTTCATCTCCAAGCCCCTGCCCGCCGACGAGTTCGCCGACTGGCTGGCCGCACGGGTGCCGCAACTCGGACAGGCATAACCTTTTCCCGCATGTGCACCGTGCTCCTCCGCTTCGACCCCGCCGCCACCTTCCCCGTCCTGCTGGCCGCGGTCCGCGACGAGTACCTCGCCCGCCCCTGGGAGCCGCCCGCCGAGCACTGGCCCGGCTTCTGGGGCGGCCGCGACAGCACCGCCGGCGGCACCTGGCTCGCGGTCGACCCCGCCGCCCCGGCCGTCACCGCGCTGCTGAACGGCTTCCCGCCCCTGCCGCCCCTCGGCGACCGCCCGACCCGCGGCGCCCTCCCGCTGACCCCCCTGCCGCAGGACCTCTCCGGCTTCGATGCCTTCCACCTGGTGCGGGCGACGCCGGCCGAGGTCACCGTCCTGTCCTGGAACGGCACCGACCTCACCACGCACACCCTGCCCCCGGGCGACCACGTGATCGTCAACCAGGGCGTCGACGTCAACGACTTCGCCCCGCTCCACGCCGCCGCCACCCCTCCCCTCGACCCGGACACCCCGACCCGCGAGGCCTGGGGCGACTGGGTGCCGCTGCTCGCGGGCGGCACGTTCACCGGTGTCGCCCCGCGCACGCTGCTCGTGCGGCACGAGGTCGACGGCCTGGAGTACGGCTCCGGCTCCGCCAGCCTGGTCGCCCTGGGCCGAGACACCGTCCGGTACGACTTCGCCACCACCCCCGGCCCCTCCGCCACCTGGACCCGGATCCCCGTTCCCCCGTCCCGCTGACCGGCCGCCACGGTGGGCCGGTCCGCCACGGTGGGCCGGTCCGCCACGGTGGGCCGGGACTCACAGGTGGCGTACAGGTGGGGCCCAAGGTGCTGGCAGGGGCGGGCCGCAGTCTCGGGAGCATGACGACGACGCTGGTCCGCCCCGCTGACCTTGCCGACACGCCCCCGCAGACGCCGCCGCCCCGGGATCCGGTCTGGGTCCGGCCGGCGTTGGGGGTGCTCCTGGTCGGCACGCTGGTGGCGTACGTGTGGAACCTCAGCGCATCGGGTTGGGGCAACGCCTTCTACGCGGCGGCGGCGCAGGCGGGCGGCGAGAGCTGGAAGGCTTGGTTCTTCGGCTCGTCCGACGCGTCGAACTTCATCACCGTCGACAAGACGCCCGGCGCGCTGTGGGTCACGGGACTGTCGGTGCGCGTCTTCGGGCTCAGCTCCTGGAGCATCCTCGTGCCGCAGGCGCTGATCGGGGTGGCGACGGTCTGGCTGCTGTACGCGACAGTGCGGCGCTGGCACGGCCCGGCGGCCGGGCTGCTGGCCGGGGCGGTGCTCGCCACGACGCCGATCGCGGCGCTGATGTTCCGGTTCAACAATCCTGACGCCCTGCTCATGCTGCTGCTCGTCGCCGGCGTGTACGGCATGGTCCGCGCGCTGGAGCGGGGCAGCACCTGGTGGCTGGTGTTCGCCGGCGGCAGCGTCGGCTTCGGCTTCCTGACCAAGATGCTCCAGGCGCTGCTGGTGGTGCCGGCGTTCGCGCTGGCGTACCTGCTGTTCGCGCCGACCGGCTGGGGGCGGCGCCTCGTGCAGCTGCTGGTCGCGGGCGCGGCGGTGGTCGTGTCCGCCGGCTGGTGGGTGGCGACCGTCGAGCTGATCCCGGCGTCGTGGCGGCCCTACGTCGGCGGGTCGCAGAACAACTCGATCCTGGAGCTGACCCTCGGGTACAACGGCCTCGGCCGCATCACGGGCAACGAGACCGGCAGCGTCGGCGGCGGGGGCGGCGGGGGCGGCGGGGGCGGCGCCAACGGTGGCCGCTGGGGCGAGACGGGCTGGTCGCGGCTCTTCGACGGGCAGACCGGCGGGCAGGCGTCGTGGCTGCTGCCGGCGGCGCTGATCTTCCTGGTCGCGGGCCTGGTCTGGTCGACGCGGAAGGCCGCCTACGTGCTGTGGGGCGGCTGGCTGGCGGTGACCGCCGTCGTCTTCAGCACCATGCAGGGCATCTTCCACGACTACTACACCGTGGCCCTGGCGCCGGCGATCGGCGCACTGGTCGCGATGGGTGCGGCCACGCTGTGGCGCCGCCGCGGCAACGTGTACGCGCTGCTCACCCTCTCCTCGGCGGTCGCGGTCAGCGCGATCTGGTCCTACGTGCTGCTCGCCCGCGCCACCGGCTTCCAGCCGTGGCTGAAGGTCGCGGTCCTGCTGGCCGGCGCGGCCGGCGCGGCGGGCCTGCTGGTCAGCCAGCAGCTCGGCCGCGGGATCGGGCGGCGGGTCTCGGTCGCGGCGGCCGCGGCGGCGCTCTTCGCGGTGCTCGGCGGGCCGGTCGCCTACTCGTCGAACACGATCGCCACCCCGCACTCCGGCTCCATCGTCACGGCGGGTCCGGCGGTCGCCGGAGGCTCCTTCCCGGGCGGCGGCCGCGGCGGTACGGGCGGCGGCCCTTCCCGGAACGGAGGCTTCCCAGGCGGCGGTTTCCCGGGCGGCACCGGCACCGGCGGCACGGGCACTGGCACTGGCGCCGGCGGTTTCCCCGGTCCCGCCGGCGCCGGAGGCGGCTTTCCTGGCGGCGGTGCGGGGCAGCGCGGTGGCATGGGTGGGGGTGGCATGGGCGGGCTGCTCAACGCCACGACGCCCAGCGCGGAGCTGGTCGCGCTGCTGCGGGAGGACGCGGCCAAGTACACGTGGGTCGGTGCGGCCGTCGGGTCCAACAGCGCCTCCGGGTACCAGCTGGCGACCGAGCTTCCCGTGATGGCCATCGGCGGCTTCAACGGCAGCGACCCGGCACCGAGCCTCGCACAGTTCCAGCAGTACGTCGCCGGCGGCCAGATCCATTACTTCATCGGCGGTGCCGGCGTCGGCGGGCGCAGCAACGGCGGCAGCAGCGTCAGCGCGGAGATCGCCGCGTGGGTGGCCGCCAACTACACCGCGCAGACGGTCGGCGGCGTCACGGTGTACGACCTGTCCTGACTCCGCCTCCCGTCTCACGAGGGCCGTCCCGTTTCCGGGGCGGCCCTCTTTCCCAGGCGGGGTGCCGGCTCGCTTTATCGCAGGCGGGGTGCCGGCTCGCTTGTCGCAGGCGGGTGCCGGCTCGCTTTCACAGGTGGGGTACAGGATCGCCACAAGCTGCCGGAAGCAACGGAGCCGAACTTGGTTGGCATGACGACAACGACGCTCCCGCGCGCAGCAACCACCGACGTCACCGCCGCCAGCGCGGTCCTCGACGTCGTCGTCCCCGTGTACAACGAGGAGCGCGACCTCGGCCCGTGCGTGCGCCGGCTGCACGCCCACCTCAGCGCGACGTTCCCGTACCCCTTCCGGATCACCGTCGCCGACAACGCCAGCACCGACGGGACGCTCGCGGTCGCCACCGCCCTGGCCGGCGAGCTGGCCGGCGTCGAGGTGCTGCACCTGACCGAGAAGGGTCGCGGGCGGGCCCTGCGGGCCGCGTGGGACGCCTCCGACGCGCCGGTCCTCGCGTACATGGACGTGGACCTGAGCACCGACCTCAACGCGGTCCTGCCGCTGGTCGCCCCGCTGCTGTCGGGGCACTCCGACGTCTCGATCGGCACGCGGCTGGCCCGCGGCTCCCGTGTGGTGCGCGGCGCGAAGCGGCAGTTCATCTCCCGCTCGTACAACATCCTCCTCCGCGGCACGTTGCAGGTCGGCTTCTCCGACGCGCAGTGCGGGTTCAAGGCGATCCGCAAGGACGTCGCCGAACAGCTCCTGCCGCTGGTGGAGGACACCGGCTGGTTCTTCGACACCGAGCTGCTCGTGCTCGCGCAGCGGGCCGGCCTGCGCATCCACGAGGTGCCGGTCGACTGGATCGACGACCCCGACAGCCGCGTCGACATCGTCGCCACCGCGCTCGCCGACCTCCGTGGCATCGCCCGCCTCGCCCGCGGCCTGATCGACGGCTCGCTGCCGCTGCAGTCGCTACGCTCCCGCTTCGGCCGGGAGCCGCTCGCCGCCGCGGGCGTGCCGGCGTCGATGCCGTCGCAGCTGCTGCGCTTCGCCGGCGTCGGGGTGCTGTCGACGGTCGCGTACCTGCTGCTGTTCGCGCTCCTGCGCCCCGCGGCCGGCGCGCAGGCGGCCAACTTCGCGGCCCTGCTGATCACCGCGGTCGGCAACACCGCGCTCAACCGGCGGCTGACCTTCGCCGTGCGGGGCGCCACCCACGCCGGCCGGCACCAGGCGCAGGGCCTGCTGCTGTTCGCCCTCGGCCTCGCGCTGACGTCGGGCTCGCTGGTCGCGCTGGACGCGGCGGCGCCGGCACACCCGCACCTGCTGGAGATCGCCGTCCTCGTGCTCGCCAACCTGGCCGCGACCGTGCTCCGGTTCGTGCTGATGCGGGTCTGGGTGTTCCGCAAGGCCTGATACCCGGCTACACCGGCGCCTTCCACAAGCCGTCCCCGCACCGGATCCCGATGGCTGTCACGGCGCCCGCCCGGCAGCTCGACGCACCTGCCCGGCAGCTGGACGCGCCCGCCGACAGCTCGCCCGGCAGCTCGCACTGGAGATCGACGGCCGGCCGCTGCGTGGCGAGTCCCTCACCATCGGCCGCACGGCCAACACGATGGTCGACCAGCTCGACGCACCCACCGGCACCTCGCCCAGCAGCTCGACGCGCCCGCCGGCAGCTCGCCAGCAGCTCGACGTGCTCGTCCGGCTGGTCGACATCATGCTGGCCGCCCTACTGGACACCCGGCCCGTCGTCGACGGCGCCACCGCCCGAGGTCGCGTGCCCTGGGTTCCGCTTCCTCCAGGACCTTAGCCCACGACAGGAAATTGATCTCCGACGTCGTCGCTGTCCGTAGTTTAGCCTGCCTGCAACACGAATACCTGGGGCACTGAGAGGCACAGGAAGGCTACGTCGGGTAGTCGGATGGCCAGGTCGGGGGACGGCGGTCTCTGAAGGCGGCCAGGCCCTCCGCCACCTCGGCGGGGTCCTGCCGGGTGGGGCCTTCCCGGCCGTCGATGAACGCCTTGGCCGCGCGGACGCTCAGCTGGGAGCGGGTGGTGATGGTGGCGGCGGTGTCCCGTACCGACGCCGCCAACGCGTCTGGAGCGACGACGGTGTCGACAAGGCCGATGGCGAGGGCGGCCGGGGCGTCGATCAGGTCGGCGGTGAAGAGGAGCAGCTTCGCGCGGGAAGGGCCGACGAGGTCCGCCAGGCGGCGGGTCGTCGAGCGGGGGTAGACGATGCCGAGCTTGGCGGGCGTGATGCCGAAGCGGCTGTCGGTGGCGGCGAAGCGCAGGTCGCAGGCGACGGCGAGCTGGCAGCCGCCGCCGACGCAGAAGCCGTCGATGCGGGCGATGGTCGGCTTCGGGAACGCGGCGAGGGCGAGCTCGGCCTGGACGGCGACGCTGTCCTCGCCGTCGGCGGCGATCGCCGCGGCGTCGTCGATGTCGGCGCCCGCGCAGAAGGTGCCGCCGGCGCCCTCGACGACGAGGACCTTGACGGCCGGGTCCGCCTCCAGGTCCTTCAGCAGGACCGGCACGGCGCGCCACATGGCGGCGGTCATCGCGTTGCGCTTGCCGGGGTTGTCGATGGTCAGCGTCGCCACCGGGCCGTCGACCGAAACCCGGACCGCCTCGACGCCGTGACCGGCGCCGGCGCCGGAAGCGGTCACCACTCGTGGACGGGGACGTTGGAGTGCATCCGTGGAAGGTACTCCTCCAGCAGCTTGCGCATGGTGTCGTCGCGGTCGATCTGGCCGGCGCCGGTGATGCGGTGGACGGTGTCGACCTGCCAGGAGGCGCCGTTGCGGGCGGTGAGGCAGCGCTGCTCGATGATGCCGAGGAGCCGGTCGCGGTGGGCGGCGTCGACGCCCCAGCCGTCGAGGCCTTCGCGGGCCATGGGCAGGAGGCGGCGCAGCACGAGCTCGGTGACGGGGACGGAGCCGAGGCCAGGCCAGAAGAGGGAGGCGTCGATGCCGTGGCGGGCGCCGCTGTGGAAGTTCTCCTCGGCGGCGCCGAAGGACATCTGGGTCCAGACGGGCCGGTCCTGCTCGGCGAGCCGGCGCACGAGGCCGAAGTAGAAGGCGGCGTTGGCCATGCTGTCCACGACGGTCGGACCGGCCGGGAGGACACGGTTCTCGACGCGGACGTGTGGCTTGCCGTCGACGACGTCGTAGATGGGGCGGTTCCAGCGGTACACCGTGCCGTTGTGCAGCCGGAGCTCGCCGAGCTTCGGGACGCCGCCGTCGTCGAGGACGGCGATCGGGTCCTCGTCCTCGCAGATGGGTAGCAGGGAGGGGAAGTAGCGGACGTTCTCCTCGAAGAGGTCGAAGATCGAGGTGATCCAGCGCTCGCCGAACCAGACGCGGGGGCGCACCCCCTGGGACTTCAGCTCCTCGGCGCGGGTGTCGGTGGCCTGCTCGAAGAGCGGGATGCGGGTCTCCCGCCACAGCTCGCTGCCGAAGAGGAAGGGCGCGTTGGCGCCGAGGGCGACCTGGACGCCGGCGACGGCCTGGGCGGCGTTCCAGTGCGCGGCGAACTGCTGCGGGCTGACCTGCAGATGAAACTGGACGCTGGTGCAGGCGGCCTCGGGCGCGATCGAGTCGCAGCGGACGTGGAGCCGCTCGACGCCGTCGATCGCGATGAGCAGGTCCTCGCCGCGGGCCGCGAAGATCTGCTCGTTGAGCAGCGCGTAGCGCGGGTTCGCCGACAGGACGTCGGGCGTGAGCTGGTCCCGGCGCAGGGTGGGCAGGATGCCGATCATCGCGAGCCGGGTGTCCACGCCGGCGGCGTGCTCCTCGGCGGCGTTGAGGCTGGCGCGGACCTGCTGCTCGAACCCGGCGAGCCCGTCACCGGCGAGCCGGCGTGGCGGCACGTTGATCTCGATGTTGAACTGGCCGAGCTCGGTGACGAACGCCGGGTCGGCGAGGGCGTCGAGCACGCGCTGGTTGCGCAGGGCCGGGTCGTGGTGCTCGTCGACGAGGTTGAGCTCGATCTCGAGCCCGCTCATACCGTCGCCGTCCTCGAAGTGCGCGTCCGAGAGCATGCGCGCGAACGCGTCGAGGCATTGACGCACCTTGTCGCGGTATCGCATCCGGTCTTCGCGGCTGAACTCGGTCGTTTCGACGTCCTTGCCCATGGGCCGTCCACCTCCGAAGCCGTCGGTTCATCTGGCATACCACGAGTCGCGGTTTTTTACTCACACGTCCCAACCTGACGCGGGCCCGGTCGCCTTCCAGTACGGAGGAGGTCACGTGCGTGAGTAACTGGTACGCGAGTACGTGGAGTACCTGAAGGCACAGATGCCGCAGCTGCGCCGGCTGGCGGCGGTCCCTCAGGCCCGTCATCACGGAGCCAGCGACCCGAACAGATCAGTGTCGAGGCGGAGACGCGCTGTACCGGCGATGCCGCCGATCAACAGCATCTGTGTGTCGCCGTCCGGAGCTGGGCTGAAGGTCATCGAGAGCACCGGCGAGCCCACGACGACACGGTGGAGCTCGGTCGAGGTTTCGACGTCCCAAAATCTGACATCTTGGGCATCGGACGCGGATGCGATCACAGGCCGCCCGGCCACCACACCGGCGGCAACTGCGTTGACCCATCCCGTGTGCCCACGCAGCGGTGGCCCAACCGGCTCGCCGGTGTCGAGATCCCAAAGGCGAATGCTCCGGTCATCGCTACCGGAAACAACGACTGTCCGATCGCCGATGTCCAACGTTGCGAGGTCCAGAATCCAGTCGTCGTGACCGGTCAGCGGCGGCACCGTAAGCGTTGCGGTCGCGGCGTCCCAGATACAAACGACGCCATCGTCGCCTCCAGTCACGATCAGCGTGCTGCCGGGCCGCTCTACAACGCGAAGCGCTCGCACGGGGCCGTCATGGCCCCGAATCGGAGCGCACCACAGATCACCAGTCGCCGCGCGCCACAGACGAACTGCGCCGTCCTCATAAGCAGAGACCACGACGAGGCTTTCTTGTATGAAGCCGATCCCGACCGCGTTCACAGGTCCGCCGACGCCGTCGAACGACCTGCTCGTCGCAGTACCGTCGGCCAACGCCTCTGTGAGAATGACCAGTCCGTCTTCCGCTCCCGTCACCGCGAGCAGCGACGCGCCATGCTGTCGTGTGCTCAACCCGTTCACCCCGCGGCTGTGCCCAACGGCGATTCGATGGAGCACCGCACCTGAGTCGAGGTTGAGTATCTGAAGGGAAGCGTCGCTGCCGGCCGACACGACGACCGGCCTTCCCGCAAGCGTGCCGACGTCGATGGAATTGATGATGTCCGGCGAGCCCAGCAGCGGACCCTCGATCTCACGGAGGTTCTGCGCGTCCCACCTGCGGACGGTGGTGTCCAGCGACGCCGAAACCGCCACCGGCTGCCCGTATCTCAGCGCCGCCGCCAGCACATGGACGCCACGCTCGTGACTTGTCCAGGCAGGCGTCAGCTCCGCCCGCGTTTCAAGATCCCAAACCCGGATCTCCCGGTCTGCTCCCGCCGAAAGCACCGTCGGCCTGCCGTCGCGCTGCACGATGCTGACACTCCAGATGCCTGCACGATGCGATGTGAAGGGAGCCCCGACCGGCGCCCCAGTTTCAAGGTCCCAGATCGCGACGGTACCGTCCTCCGAACCGGAGACGATCACATTGCGGCCGCCGGACCACGCAGTCGCCATCGTCCTGATCGGCTTGGTGTGCGCCGCGATCGGAACGCCCGGCCGGGGGCCCTCGAACACACGCCAGTGGCGGATCGTTCCGTCCGCTGCACCCGCGACGACGACGGGCTCTCCGTCCTCCCATCCCCCCGCCAGCGCGCGGATGGCCGGCCCGGAGGCGACCAGTGGGTCACCAAAGCGTTCGCCGGCCGTCAGGTCCCACAGCAGCACCGCACCATCTTCCGAACCGGACGCGACGATGTCGATGTCGCCGAGACGGACGACGGTCAACGCGGTGACCGGACCCTGATGGCCCGTCAGCGGCATCGAGACAGGGTGGCCCGTGGCGATCTGCCAGATCCTGACCGTGGCGTCGTTGGCCCCGGACAGCAGCACGTCCACACCCTCGCGCCTCGCCTGCGCGAAAGCGCGTACACGGCTGACGTGCCCTAGCAGCGTCGGGCACAGCTCCCGGCCGGTGTCGAGATCCAGCAGTTTGATGCCGCCGTCCGCGCCCGACGCAGCGATGACGCATTGCCCGTCGTCGGCGGTCAACGTCGCCAGCGCCCAGGTCGGACATCCCCAATTGCCGACCTTCGTGAAGTCGTCACGCCAACGCACCCAGTCGGCGGTGACCATCGGACGAAGACTGGTGAGCTCGCTGCTTCGCCCCGCGGCCTTCAGCTGGAACGCCAGCGTCGATGCGCGCGAAGCCGTGTCTGCGTCATCGGTGAGCGACTCGACCAGCGCCCAGGCCTCCAGAGCGGCCGCATCCGATGCATTCCCGGCCCGGGCCAGGAGGCGACGTACGTCGCCTCCTGATTCCCAAGGCAGAAACCACGGGGGAACGACTGTGTCGCTGAGGACGCCGCCGAGAGCAGCGTGGCGCACAAGGTGCCGTCTGACGTAAGCATGTGGCGCCTGCGGTGCGCCTCCTTCACCGAGCAGCGACAGCAACGCCATGGCAACAACGGCGTGGCCGTGCCGATCGGCTGACGGGTCATCCACTGGTGGCGCGCCTGCGAGCGTCGCCACCACGAGCTCCGGATTTCGACGGAGGATCTCGCCGATTCTTGCGTGCGCCGGCCGGTAGACCAGACGATCGTCTGCCACATCGGACGCCAGATATCCCGAAAGGCGGCCACGCTGCACCGCCGCGATGACTGCGTCGATGTCGACTGCGGCGGCCTTCGTATCCGTGTCCGGCATGAGCGCAGCGGCGACAGTCGACCATACATTGGCCCATGGAAGGCCGGCACCCAACGAAAAGGCAACGGCTCGGAGCACTGCGACCACGTGATCGACCGCAAGGTCGAGTCGTTGCGACTCTTCCTGGATATCCGCTTTCAACAGCGAGACGGTGCCGGCGCGCAGGCGACCGAAGAAGGCGGCAGATGACTCCTCGGGCCTTCCGCCTGCCATTTTGAGTCGTGCGGCGGCGAACCGAGCGTCAAGAAACGACGGGCTGACTTCTTCGGCGATCAGCTCGGCGCTCCTGAACGTCGCTCGAAGCCGGCTCACCGGAAGCAAGCCCGGGTCCTCCCCTGACAAGAGAATCCGCTGCACGTATTCCGTGATGTCATGGACGACATCCGCCGCCGAGTCTGTCCGAATCAGCGCCCAGATGGCATCCGGACGGACATTTTCCGCCACCTTCATGAGCATGTCCAGCAGACCCTCGCCGCGCAGGACGGTGCCACTGGGACGGTCCGACCGGACACCGACGATCAGGCGGACGAGTGGCTCACCGGCGTCGTTCCCGACTGCCAGTAGTCGGCTCAGGAGACCAGACACGATCAGCTCAGGCTGCGCCGCCTCGTCGACACCGTCAATGACGATCGAGATCGTCCGATCTTCGGACCGGAGCCGCTCGACGATGGCGTCGAGGACCGTCCCATCGGCGTGGGCGTCTGGCGGCTCCACGGCGAGGCACGAGGCAAGCTGAGCAGCCAGGTCGATGAACGTGGCATTGCGTGCATACAGGGCCACGTCCACTGACCCCAGCGGCGGAACCGCATCCGCGCCGAGACCTCGGACGGCCTCGTGAAAGGCTGAGTTGTTGCGGAACGTCGGGTCGCTCAGCACTGTCACCTGGGCCAGAATTGCGGACTTTCCGCTGCCTGCCTCGCCGGTGACAACGACGACGCCAGACCCGCGGCCGAGGAAGTCGCACAGGGTCCGCAACTCGTCGCGGCGTCCAGAGAAGTACCAGGCACCCGGTTCGTCGGAGTATCGACCTGAGGCCCGAGAGTTCCAGTACGGCAGAGCGGACAACTCCTGTGCGAGCTGCCGGCGGACCGCCTCGACAGGTGGACCGACTGGACGGTAGCCCGGGTTCGGAATACACCGGGTGGCTTCAGGGGTCGGCGACGAACGCGGCCATACCCACAACGGCTCGAGGAGCGAGTTTTCTTCCTGGAAAAGATTCGCCATCTCAACTGCGAGGTCCTGAAACGACAGGTATTGCCGCGCATAACCGCTCTGCGGGCTGCGGAACCGCTCGTACAGCCTGGACAACACCGTGGCGAACTCGCCGACGCGAGGCTTCTCATCGAAATCACCGACCGTGATGACAGCAAGTGTCCTGAGCCGCCTGCGGTCGGGTGGCAGCGACCGCAACCGCTCGGCGAGTTCGGCGTGCAGCGCGCCCGAATGGCAGGAGTCGACGAAAACGAGAATCTGCTCGGCACTCGACGACAGGACACGCTCCACGAGGTCCGCCGTGACGAGCGCAGTGTTGCGCAGGTTCGCCTCCTCGGAGCCTGGCAGCAGGAGGAAGTGGCGGCGCGAAGAGTCCTGCACCCCGTGCCCTGTGATGTACAGGACAGTCGGCTGGTCACGATGGAGGCCTGCCAGGCCCTCCGCCCGGACGAGGTCTTCCAGCTCGTCCAGGCTGTGCGGATGCAGGATCGAGAGCCTGCACGCCTCACTTTCGACGGTCGACTCGCCGAACCAGCTGACAACGACATCAACCTGCTCGTCGAGTGCAATTCGAAACTCGTCGTCGAATGCCGGATAATCCCTCGGGGCAATCACCACGACGCGACGTGGGCGCTCCGTGGTCATTTCGAATTGCCGAGAGGCGGAATTCTTGCATCAGTCTTGATCCCGACGCATCTCGCGGGAATCCGCCACGGCATGCATCGATCCCGCGCTTGCGTCACGATGTGTTACCTCCTGATGCGGCGGCCAGCGCCACCATGCTGCGCATCGGTCCGTCGAATAGTCTAACCGCGTCACGGCACCGCCTCGACGGCACGAGACCACGAGAGCCGCGGTTGTTGCCAACTCTTTGATCCGATATTGACACATTCCTGACGATCGTCACTTCCGGCACGTCGCCGGCGGAACCTTCGAATGTAGTGACAACATCGCTTCTCGCTGATGTGGTGGACAAACCCAACTCGCAGCGGAGGCCCCCATGCTCGAACTGTTGGACCTCACTCATAGCGGCACCACAATTGCGGCATCGATCGGGCTCCTCGCGGCGATCGCCGGTACGCGAGGACGGCAGTTGCAGTGGGGACACTCGGCCCTGACCGCCGCAGACGACTCCACAGCAAGCATCCGCGTCATGAACAGGGGGCCGGCGCCGTATGCCCCCCGCCCGGCGATCCGCGACGTTCTCGTAGCCTCCCCAGCCCCGGCACACAGGCCACCGCAGGTGGAGGCGGAGGCACCGAAGATCGATGCCGTGATCGTGCCGCGCCGCGACACGATCACGCCTTTGGACAACGCAATCCGGACCGCATCCGCCGCAGGCGCTCCACTGGTCGTGTTGGACTCGCCGGACGGCATGGCGGCAACGTCGGCAGACAGCGTCGAACTGCGCGCGGCGCTCACCTCAGGCACTGCGGTGCGACTGACGCTGCCCGAAGCGTGGAACCCGGCCGCGACATTGTCCACGTCGAATCACGGGTCCTCGGATCGACATCGGGACACTCCAGCGAAACGGAACGCAGGGATGCTGCTGGCAAAAGCTGCCGGGTGGCGGCATGTGCTCTTCATGGACGATGACATCGACCTGCTCGGCAGCGACCACCTCGACGCCACGCGGCAGGCGCTCGCCGGGCGTGGCAGTGCAACCCCGCCGCAGATCGCGGCATGGGCATTCGTGGACGCGCACGACCGGTCCGTTGTCGGTCACGCCTGTGCGACCGCTGGCATGCCGACCGTTTCGCTGATTGGTGCCGGAGCGATGGCAATCGACTGCCGGTCAGCCGTGTCCTTCTTCCCCGCCCTGTACAACGAAGATCTTCTGTTCGCGGTGACCTCGGCAACACTCGGCGGCGTCGGCATCACACCTGTGGGCACTTCGCTGCGCCAGCGCGCTCGACGGGTGGGCACCTTCACGTCGCCGTCGCTGGCGGTACGCCAGGAGTTCGGCGAGCTTCTGGCAACTGGCCTCATGGAGGCGGACCTGGGCAGCGAGGGGCTGCACATCCAGACACAGGTCGGCTTCTGGCGGCACGTGGTGAGCGAACGGAGCGCCCTGCTCGTCCAGCTCGCCGTTCGGCTGCGGGCAGGACGTCACGCCGCCGCCGCGCGTTGCGTCGCGGAAGCAGCAGCCTGCCATACCCCTGAATTGCCTGCGCGGTTGGCCGGCTACACCACTCAGCTGATCCGCGACCACGAGACCTGGCAAACAATGCTGGAACGCCCCGTTCAGACGCTGGGGAAGCATGCCGAGCCGTGGCTCAAGGCGCTGGAAACAAACGTCCCGGGCTAGCCGGCCTGCCGACGCACCTCAATTCGATCGAAGGACGGCTCGCCAGGTGGGACGTAGACGGTGAAGATGTCGCGCGACCTGACCAGGACGAACCGCCACACGCCTGTCGCAGTGCGCTGCTCCTGTCGGACGGCGAACCGATCCACGTGCGGTGCGTGCTCGGGCCATGCGTCGGTGACAGCACCGAGCGCCGCCGCCAGTGCATCGGCCCGCGCCAGGGGAGCATCGGCCGTCGCATCTGGCCGCCCCGGCGCCGACCGCCGACCGCGGTAGCTCGCGACCGCGCGCTTCAAGAGGTCGTGCGCGACATTTCCGGCTACGCCGCTGGCCAGCACACCGGCAAGATCAACGGCGATGTCGACGGCCGGACCAAGATGCAGATCCCCGTAGGTCACCGCGCCGTCTTCAACCTGAAGACGATCGAGATTCCGCAGACCTCGCTCCGCGGAGAACATCGCAACAACCGTCGACCTGCTCGGCGCATGGACGAGCCATTGGGTCAACAGCAAAAGGTCGGCATCTCCGATCGCCTCATCATCACGCGCGGCGCGCAACTCGGCCGAACGACGGAGCACCAACGCTTCTTCCGACGTGTCGTGCTCTGTCCAGGACGCGGTGCCCGCCAGCGCGGACCATCGGTCAACGACATCAAGGCCGGCGTCCGCGAACTGCCGCACGACAGGCACGGTCCAGTCCTTCTCGCCCGGAATCACCCGAGATTCCAGAGAACCACCGTTGGGCGAAGTCGCGTATTCGTGTCCACAGATCACGCATCGCCAGGCCGGCGGGGCACCGATCCGCACCAATCTGCGGAGCGGCGGACGGGGGGAACACCGATGCCGCGTTTCACCTGTGGCACTGCCCTCGGGCACCATTTCCTGGTGAATGAGCGCCTCCGTCTGATCAGAACCTACAAATATCGTAGCGCGCGGATGCCATAGAACGGAACCCAGCCCGCTACAGGGGGCGACACCCACGTCGCGTGCAGGCATCATTGTGGGATGCCAATTGATCAGGTGCGGACGTCGCGAGCAACGGACGCCGACATGGATCGAGTGATCGCAGCGCTCGGCGGCGCTTCGTTCGTTGCCGAGCGTCAGCGACAGCTCGCCGGCGACGGCGGGGTCCTGCTCGCGGCGTGGCACGAAGCGGAGGCCGTGGGCTGCGTCTACATATCGTTCGAAGCGGCGGACGAGGCAGAACTTCGCGAGCGACTGCCAGGCACGCCCGTCCTGCACCGCCTCTTGGTGGTTGAGCACCTACGCAGGCAGGGCATCGGGCGCCACTTGATGCAAGCCGCGGAAAGCCTCGCTCGCGAGCGAGGGTGTGCCCGCCTGGCGCTCGGACTCGACCTCGACAACATCGACGCGGAGCGTTTCTATCGCGGCCTCGGATACACCGAATGGCCATATGGCCTGCTTGACACTTTCTATATCGCGACCATCGACGGTCGAGAGGTCCGGGTCCCCGAGCAATGCCGAGTGATGGAAAAGCGACTTTGACGGCCGAACATCGTTAAACCTCCCTCCACACCCACGTCAAACCACAATTTGGTAACCGGATGTAACGCAAGTTCCGCGCCGATCGAGAGCCGGCGATCAAACCCGGCTGCGGGTCGTCGAGCGGCTGCGCAACCGGCGGATCGGGACCGCGCTGGTGTGCGCCGCCGAGCAGGTCGTGCGCGAGCGGGGGCACGCGCAGCTGGCGCTGGGCATCGGGCTGGACAACGCCGACGCCGAGCGGCTGTACCTGCGGCTCGGGTTCGCCGAGTGGCCGCACGGGCTCGTCGACACGTACAACGTGGTGTTCAAGGACGAGCGGGAGGTGCGCGAACCGGAGTTGTGCCGGATCCTGGTGAAAGAGCTGAATCAGGAAATGCCCCTTAAACGCGACTAATGTTCGCGTACCGTCAGGCGCATGGCCGACCGTTCGCTGCTCCTCCGGGTCGCCAACGTGAACCCCGCCAGCGTGCGGACCCACACCGACCGCGCGCTGTACCGCTCGATCGCGGTGTTCATCCTGCTGTACGGCGTGTACGCGATCGTCGGCGCCGCGACCTTCGTCGACGCCACGGCGAACTACACGCACCCGTGGTGGCAGTGGCTGGTCGGCCCGCCGGTCGCGGCCGCCGTGATCGCCTACGACCGGGCCGTCGTCGGGCGGGTCGCGGTCAGCTACGACAACCTCGACTCCCCCGACCCGAAGCACCTGCTGCGGCGCGGCACGTTCGGCCTGTACGCGGGCCGGCTGCTGCTCGCCCTGCTGTTCGCCGTCGTCATCACCGAGCCGCTCATGCTCGCCAGGTACAAGGGCGAGATCGACGCGTACCTCGGCACCGTGCACAACCGCCAGCTGATCCAGCTGGAGCAGTCGGGCGCGATCGCCACGTTCGCCGGGCAGGTCGACGCGCTGCGCCGGCAGGACGCCGCCGACGACAAGGCCGTGGCCGACCTGCACCAGCTCGCCGCGACGAAGCGGGCCGAGGCCGCCGAGGTGTACGACCGTGCCCTCGCCGACTCCCGCGCCGACGGCGTCACCCAGCGGGCCGGCTGCCCGCCCGGCGGGTTCTGCGACACGCTCGTGCGACAGTCCAGGGCATTGACCGCCGAGGCGACCCGCCTGGACGACGAGGCGGCCGCGCTGCAGAAGACCCAGGAGAGCGCCCGCCTCGACCGGGCCAGGCAGGTCGCCGCGCTCAACGAGCAGATCACCGAGCAGCGCACCGACAACCGGCGGTCCGTGGAGGCCGGCGCGGGCTTCGGCGCCCGGACCACCGCGATGTGGCACCTGGTCAAGAGCGACTTCTGGGGGTTCGGGTTCTTCTACCTCGGCGTCGCGGCGCTGCTGGTCTGCCTGGACTGCGCGGCGGTGTGGCTCAAGCTGGTCTCGCACGGTAACGCGTACGAGCGGACCGAGGCCCGCGACGCCCGCCGCCGCGAGCTGACCGCCACGAAACGCCACGAGCAGCAGCTCAAGGTCGCCGCCGCGGCGCAGGAGGTGGCCGGCGACGGCCTCGACACGATCGTCGCGGAGCGCCGGCTCGTCGACGCCGCGGTCGAGCAGGCGACCGCGCGGCTCATGGCGGAACTGGAGGAGCAGTCCCTCCCCTCTTCGTCCAGAAGTTCCTGAATCGCTTGCAATGGGGGCTTCGGCACCCGGCAGACTGGTCGACGTGCGTCACAGCCTCCCCCGCCGCCCCCCTGTGCTGCCGGTCGTGATCGGCATCGTCCTGGCGGTGGTCGCCGGGGTGGGCGCCGTCAGGGCGGTGTGGGTGAGCTCGACGTCCTCCAGCGCCACGCCCGACGGCCGCGGCGGTGAGCGTGCCGACCGGTCCAGGCCGCGCACCGACCTGCGGTGCGACGGGGTGCCGCTGAACGCGCCGCGGGAGCTGCGCGGCATCTGGATCACCACGGTTGAGAACATCGACTGGCCGAGCCGGCCGGGGCTGCCCGACGAGCAGATCAAGTCGGAGTACCTGGGCTGGCTCGACCTCGCCGGCAAGCGCAACCTGAATGCGGTGTTCGTCCATGTACGACCCAGCGGCGACGCGCTGTGGCCGTCCGCCTACGCTCCCTGGTCGGAGTGGATCACGGGGGTACGGGGGAAGGCGCCCGGCTTCGACCTGATGCGCTGGATGATCGACGAGACGCACGCCCGCGGGCTGGAGTTCCACGCCTGGTTCAACCCGTACCGGGGCAGCCAGCCAGCTCCGGGCGGCGCCGGCTCCGACATCAACGCGCTCGCGCCCGACCACCCGCTGCGCAAGCACCCGGAGTGGGCGGTCGTCTACCCGGCGGCCGGCACCACCGGCAGCCGCCTGCACTTCAACCCGGGCATCCCGGCCGCCCGCGAGTTCGTCGAGGACTCGATGCTGGAGGCCGTCAAGAAGTACGACGTCGACGGGGTCCACTTCGACGACTTCTTCTACCAGTACCCGGTCGGCAAGCAGGACTACCCGGACGCCGCCGCCTACGCGCAGTACGGCAACGGCCTCAGCCGCGCGGACTGGCGGCGCGACAACGTCAACAAGCTCGTCCAGGAGATGCACGACAAGATCCGCAAGCTGAAGCCGTGGGTGAAGTTCGGCATCAGCCCGTTCGGCATCTGGCGCAACGACCGGACCGACCCGGCCGGCTCCCCGACCCGCGGGCTGCAGTCCTACGACGAGATCTACGCCGACACGCGGCTGTGGGTGCAGCGGGAGTGGCTCGACTACATCGTCCCGCAGCTGTACTGGAACATCGGGTTCGACGTCGCGGACTACGCGAAGCTGCTGCCCTGGTGGGCCGGCGTCGTCAAGGACACCGACGTGCAGCTGTGGATCGGCCAGGCCGACTACCGCGTCGGGCAGTCCGGTGCCTGGTCCGACCCCGGCGAGCTCGACCGCCAGCTCGCCCTGAACCGGAAGTATCCGCAGGTCACCGGCAGCGTCCACTTCAGCGCCAAGAGCATGCGCAGCGACGCCCTCGGCTCGGTCTCCCGCTACGCCGCCAGCTTCTACTCCACGCCGGCGCTGCCGCCGGTCATGGCGCAGCTGCCCGCCGACGTGCCCGCGCCGCCGTCCGTCTCGACGTCCGGCACCACGCTCACCTGGAAGGGCAAGGGCGTCAACTCGGCCGTGTACCAGGTGAAGGGCTCCTCGGCGAAGCTGCTGGCGGTGCGCCGCGGCGGGGACGGCTCGCTGACCGTGCCGGACGCCGCCGCCACGTACTGCGTGACGGCGCTGGACCGCTCCTGGAACGAGAGCACTCCGGCGAGGTGATCCCGGGTCATCCTGGGCCCGACGAGTCTCAGGCGATGACCAGCTTCATCTCCGACCAGGACTTCACGACCCCCGCGCACGTCCGGGCCACCGCCGACTTCCAGGAGCGCGAGGAGCGCCGGGAGTCGTCGCCGGCCCCGTTCCTGGCCGTGGTGTTCCTGGCCGCCGTCTGGCTGGTGGTGTCCGCGGTGCCGATCGGCTACATCGGCGCCGCCCGCTACGACGTCTTCTGGAGCGACGCCGTCGTCGGGATCGCCGTCGCGATCGTCACCATGGTCCGGCTGCTGCGCCCCATTCCCGCGCTCACCTGGGTCACCGGCGGACTCGCCGGCTGGCTGCTGCTGGCGCCGCTCGTGCTGCAGTACGGGTGGAGCGGCCCCACCGCGAACGACCTGATCGTCGGGCTGGTCATGCTGATCTGCACGGGTCTGTCCGCTTCCTCGTCCTGAGCAGCCTTCGGGGCCACCCCCATGGTGCAGGGGTGGCCCCGAAAACTGTGGCAGTCAGGCTCAGCTCGTGTGGTGCGTGAAGGCGTCCTTCACGTCCGCGCCGGCGTCCTTGACATGGTCGCCTGCCTGCTTCGCCTTGGCGGCGGCACGCTCGGCGGCGCCTTCGGCCTGCAGCCGCTCGTTGTCCGTCGCGTCGCCGTACTTCTCCTTGGCGGCGCCCTTGAGCTCTTCAGCCTTGTGCTCGACCTTGTCCGCGAAGCTCATCGCTGATCCTTCCCTTCGATCCGTCTCGCACCTGCTGGGGTGCCCGGATCCGCGCAACGGCAAACACCGCCGTCACTGCGATGGACACCGCGCTGCCCACCCCGGCCGCCGTGTACGGCTGGTCGAACACCCTTCCGCCGAGGTACCCGAGCGACACCATGTAGCAGCTCCACAGCACCGCACCGACCAGCAGCGCGGGCACGAACCTGCGACGCGGGAACCGCGCGTAACCGGTCGCGATCGCCACCGCGGTGCGTCCCATCGGCACGAACCGGCCCGTCGCCACGATCGCGCCGCCGCGCCGCTGCAACGCCCCGCTCACCTTGGCGAGGACCCGCCGCGGCTTCCCCCGGCCCGTCCACCTGCCGAACAGCCGGCGCCCGCCCCGCCGCGCCGCCTCATGGGTCAGCAGATCCCCGGCCGCGACCGCCGCCACCGTCGCGACCAGCACCACCGGCAGCCTGAGCTGCCCACCCGCCGCCAGCGCACCCCCCGCGATGACGCTCGTCTCCGCCGGCAGGAACGGCAGGAGACAGTCCCCCACCAGCAACACGAAGATCACAACGTAGGCCCACTGCATACCTCAACGGTGCCCGCGGCACGCTTTTTCGACACCGGTGCCAGCCCGCCGATCCACGGTAGGGCTTTCCCCACCACCGGCCCGCCTCTACCACCGGTCGAAGAGGGCCTCGTGCAGCGAGCCCAGCATCCGGTAGCAGTGGACCTCCAGCTCGCGGCGGTACTCCTCCACCACCGTATGTTAGGGCGATGTGGACGGACTACCGCAAGCGCGTGCTCTTCGAGGACGACGCGGTGCTGGTGCTGGACAAGCCGGCCGGGGTGTCCGTGATGGGCGAGCGGCACGAGTCCGATCTGGTCAGGATGGCCGCCGAGGCCGGCGAGACGCTGTTCCCGGCGCACCGCATCGACAAGGTCACCTCCGGCGTGATCCTGTTCGCCAAGGACCTCGCCGGGCACGGGGCACTGACGCGGCAGTTCAACAAGCGGACCGTGCGGAAGTCTTACCTGGCGGTCGTGGCGCCCGGCGGGCTCCCCGCGACCGGCACGATCGACCTGCCGCTGAGCGTCGGGCGGAAGAACCGGGTGCGGATCGCGGCGCCCCGGGAGGCGATCACGCTGTCCGGTGACGTCTGGTCGGTGCCGGCCGAGGCGGTGTTCGACCAGGTCCCGACCTATCCGTCGGTGACGGAGCTGCGCGTGCCGTGGCAGGACGAGCAGCGCGCCCTGGTGGTCGCCGACCCGTTGACGGGCCGGCGCCACCAGATCCGGGTGCACCTCGCGTGGATCGGCCACCCGATCGTCGGCGACCCGCTGTTCGACAAGGCCGCCACCGGGCGGACGCACCTGCACGCGTGGCGGCTGTCGTTCGACCACGCCGGGACCCGGATCACCGTGGAGGCTCCGGCGCCCGAGGAGTTCCCGGCGTTCGACGTCAGCCTGCTGGACTGAACACCTGGTGCACCTCGGCCTCGCCCTCCCAGCCGGGCCACAGGTCGCGGTGCAGCTTCATGAACCGGCTGGTCCACTCCGTCGCCTCGGCCTTCGTCCGCACCTGGTACAGCGCGTAACTGATCATCTCCTTCGTCTCCGCGAACGGCCCGTCGACCACGTCGAGCGCGCCGCCGGTGACCGTGACCCTGGCGCTGTTGACGCTGGGCGCGAGGCCTGCGGTGTCCAGCAGCGCCCCGGCGGCGGTGGCGTCCTCGCCGAGTTGCATGATCGCGGCCATCAGCTCAGGCGGAGGCGGGGTGCCGGGGGTCGTCCCCTTCAGCAGCACGAGATAGCGCATGTTCCACTCCTGTCAACGGGTGTCCTCGCCGGTACCTCGAACGGGCCAGGCCCGATCCGACATGCTCTTGAAAAGAGGTATGGCTGGCCCTACCCCTGACACGGTAGACAGCGGGCTGTATCCGGCCGCCCGCCGTTCGTAGCGTCACATCCATGACGATCGGCACGCTGTCGTTGCACCGCAGGCTTCCTCCGCGGCTGTACCTGCTGCTGCTGCCGAGCCTGTTCGCCATCGCGCTCGGGCTGGCCATGCTGTTCGGCACGGACCACCGACCGGCCGTGCTGCCGCTGCTGCTCCTGGTGGTGGCCGCGCCGCAGGAGCTGTTCTTCCGGGCGTACCTGCTGCCGCGGACGCCGCTGCACGGCACGCCGGCGATCCTCGCGTCGGGGCTGCTGTCGGCCCTGCCGTTCGCGCTGTCCGGCCTGTTCCCCTACATCCTCGTCATGCACCTCGTCCTGACGGCGGTGACCGTCCGGTTCGGCAGCGTCCGGCTCGGCATCGCCGCGCACTGCCTGCTGGCGCTCGCCGTCCTCGTCGCCTAGCTCGCTGTGCTCGTCGCCCGCCTAGCGGGTCGCCGACGTCGGCCACGCATCGGGGTTGGTCAGGTCGTCGTACACCTGCAGATGCTCGACATACCAGGCCGCCTCATCCTCGCTGAGCAGGTCGGCGCGGAATGCGGTCGCCTCCAGCACGTACAGGCTGACCGGCCCGAACTCCGGCACCCACAGCCCCCGCATCCCGTCGGTGAGCCACTGCGCGGACCTGCCGGCCACGACCCGGTCCGGCGCGAACCGCGCACCGTCCGCCGCCGCGGGCTCCCCCGCCCACAGCCGCACCCGCTCGACGTCCGCCTGCGCGACGACCAGCCCCGACCAGGCCCACTCCCCAGCCGAACGCTCCCGCCCGACCTTCATCGCCGTCTGGCACTCGACCCACCGCGCGCCCGCCGGCAGCTCCGACAGCCGCATCGGCGTCACGCACCGCTGCACCCGGTCCAGCCGCACCGCGCCGTACACCCGCTGCGCCGCCGCCAGGTCCCGCGCCCACACCGCCACGAAGATCCCGTCGACCGGCTCCCACCGCAGGTCGGTGAAGCGCTGCCCGTTCCCCGGGTCGAACGTGTCCGCCCGGCCCGGCCGCCCGCCGACCGTGACGTCGACGGCCGCCGAGCTCAGCGGCCGGAGCCCCCGCTTCAGGTCCACCACCGTCGGCGCCACGTACACCGTGGCGACCAGCTCGTGGTCCTGCCCGTACACGCTCACCGACTCCCGGTCCTCCCCGGAGACCCAGTCGACCACCCCTACGTCGTCGAACGCCTTCAGGTCCAGGTCCAGGTGCAGCAGCGCCGGGTCCGCACCGATCCCCTCCGGCCGGCTCAGTGCCGACGGCACCCCCAGCGCCACGGGCAGCGTCGTGTCCTTGCGTTGCGGCAGCATCGCCTGTACGCCCAGCGCCGCCCCTACGATCAGCACCACCGCGGCGGCCACACCAGCCGCCCGCCGGCGCGCCCGCATCCGGCCCGCCCTTCGCACCGCCTGTCGCGCCAGCTCCCCGACTTCGACCTGCGCCGCCCGCGCCGCGAGGCTCCGCACCAGCTTTTCCTCGATGCCGCTCATGCTTCCGCCTCGCTCTCGCTCGCGCTTTGGCTCTGGCTCTCGGTTTGGCTCTGGCTCTCGGTTTGGCTTTGGCTCTCGGTTTGGCTCTCGCTCTCGCTTTGGCTCTCGCTGAGTCGCCCGCGCAGCCTGTTCAGCGCGCGCATGGCGTGGGTCCGGACCGTCGTCTGCGAACACTCGAGCACCCGCGCGATCGCCGCGTCGTCGAGATCCTCGTAGTACCGCAGGACCACCACCGCCCGCTGCTTGAACGGCAACGCCGCCACCAGCCGCCACAGCTCGTCCCGGTCCGCGGCCTCCCCGCTCAGGTCACCCGCCGCGGCCGCGTCAGGCGCCCGCTCGACCGGCACCTCCCGGTTGGCCCTGCGCCGCCACCACGACCGCGACCCGTTGAGGATCAACCGCCGCACGTACACCTCAGGGTCATCGACCCGCCGGATCCCCTCCCACCGCAGGTACGCCTTCGCCAGCGCCTCCTGCACCAGATCCTCGGCCCGATGGTCATCCCCGGTCAGCAACACCGCGAACCGCACCAGCCCCACCCCCCGAGCCGCGACGAACGCCTCAAACCCCACGACGTGCACCTCGGACGGTTGCAGGGTCACCACGCTTCGTCTCCCTCGGTAGGCCTCCACCCCACAGAGTCCCCACACACCCCCACCTGTTGACCCCTCAGCCCAACAACTTTCCCGCGACCGCCGTGCCCCTGACGGACCGGCGTGCCACCGCGCCTTGTCCACGCAGGTTGTGGCTGGGATCGGCTTCGATAGACGACATCAACATGCCATCACTGTCGTTTCATCAACATGCCTAGGCGCTGGTGAAGCCGAGCGCGCGGTACCCGGGCATGCGGCGTTGCAGTGATGCGGCGAGGATCGGGGTGGCGCGGTCGTGGTAATCGTGGACCTCGGCGACGTCCTTGCCTGGCGCGGCACGGACAACCCGGCCGGCGCACTGGACCAGCAGCCCGTCGTATGAGACCGGCGCAGCCAGGAACAGCGTGTCGAGGGCAGGCGCGTCGAAGCCTTCACCGATGAACGGTGTGGTGCCGATGACCAGCACACCGTCGCCTGCCTTGGCGTCGGCGAGCCGGCTCACGATGGCCCGCCGGTCGCTGGTCGACATGCCGCCCCGCAGCACGAACGCCCGATGTCCGCGCGACGAGAACGCGGAGTCCAGCGCTTCCACTTGTGCGACTCGCCTGGTGAGCACCAGGCAGTTGCGTCCCCGTCGCAGGGCGGCGGTCACGTCGGCGATGATCTGGGCGTTGCGCGCCTCGTCGACAGCGAGGGCGCGATGCGCCTCGGCGATCGCGGCAGACGGCTCGGCGTCGTCGGAGCGGAACTCGAAGGCGGTCTGATGGAGGTACAGCAGCCGCCGTGGTCCGGCGTCGGACTCCCAGGCCTCCAGCAGTGTTCCCTGATCGTTGCCGGGCGGGTCATGGGTGATGGTGTGCCGGACTGGTCCGAGCTGCCAGAGGACGAGTTCGCCGAGACCGTCCCGCCGGGCGGGGGTGGCGGTGAGGCCCAGCCAGAACTGTGCGGCCATGCTCTTGACCGAATGGTCGTACGCGGCGGCCGCCAGATGGTGGCATTCGTCGACGATGACGTGCCCGTAGCCGTTGGTGAGTTCGGCGACGTCGTCACGTCTGGCCAGGGAGGGCAGCATGGCGATGTCCACCACCCCGCTGAGCTTGCG
The DNA here is from genome assembly GCF_040654975.1 of Dactylosporangium sp. NPDC050588. Classification (NCBI taxonomy): domain Bacteria; kingdom Bacillati; phylum Actinomycetota; class Actinomycetes; order Micromonosporales; family Micromonosporaceae; genus Dactylosporangium; species Dactylosporangium sp. NPDC050588. The sequence goes on from NZ_JBFAJA010000011.1 coordinate 32,281, forward strand.
CCTGCCGCCGCCGACCTGCCCTGGCTTGATGCCCAGGAACTGCTCGATCCGGGTGCGCCACTGCTCGGCCAGGGCCTTCCGGTCGACGAGTACGAGAGTCGCCGTCCCCCGCTCGGCGATCACCGCGCAGGCCATGACTGTCTTGCCCGACCCAGGCGGTGCGACGAGGACGCCATCGTCATGCGCGAGCAACGCGCCGACGGCCATGCTCTGTCTGGTGTCGAGCTGTGCGGTACAGGCAACGTCGATCTCGCGGCCGGGATTTCGCACATCCGTGATGGCGAGGCGTGATCCGGCGCGCTCGACGATCGCTTCGACGGTGTGGCGCAGCCCGCGTGGCAGCACCAGGCGGTCGTCGACGGTGAGGTCGTACCCGCGGATGAACCGCGGCGTGTCCCACGTGGATTTCCGTAGGCGCTGGAGTTCGTAGAACTTCGGGTTGGCCATGGATGCCGCGTGCTTGAACGTCGACAACGCCGCAGGCGTCAGCTGGGCCGCGTCGACGCTCAGCCCGGCGCCGAGCTCCGCGTGCAGGACTGCGGGAAGCGGCGGATGCACCTTCGTGGCGTCGGATCTGCTCAGCGTGGCGACGTCGGCGCCGACGACCGCCTGTTTCGCGCGCCGAGCGACCCTGGTCGCGTCGCCTGGGCTGAGCCGGTCGAGGGTCGACAGGAACGCCCACTGGTCCTCGTGCGGCTCCAGCGTCGCCAGGTCGAGGAACGCCGTCAACCCGTCCCTGCGCCGGCGGCCCTGCAACGGCGCGGCGATCAGGTTGCCGAAGCCGCCCTCGGGCAGTACGTCCTGGTTCGGGAACAGCCGGTCGTAGGAGCGTAGGTCCATCGTGCCGCGCAGCACCGTGGCCTCGTGGATCATCGCGGTGCCGACACAGCGGGCAGTGGCTGCGGAGATCGCTTCGGTGAAGAACACCCACACGTGTGCGCCACGCCCCGACTGGGAAATCTCGAGCGCCGCCGGTACGCCACTGGCGCGTGCTGCCTTGGTGTAGGCAAGCGCGTCGAGCATCGCGGCCGGGCCGTCGAAGTCCGCTACGAGAAAGTGACATGTGTTGTCGCTGAGCAGTGGGTACAGCCCGATGAAGACGTCGCCTACCAGGTGCGCCGAGAGGGCCTCGCGGTGAGCGGGAGATACGTGGCAGCGCTCCGATCGGCTCCCGTGCGCCAGCCGCCGGCGACGGCGGGCATCCATCCGCTCGTGCCGATTCGGTTGTTCTCCCAACGAATTGCGTACACGTCGGCTCGGGCCCGGAACCGGTCGGCGTACAGGGTCAATTTGTCCGCCACCGGCGACGCCATATCGACCAGGCCCGGCGGTGCGATGGCCGCCGACAGCTGCTCCGGCGCCGGAGCGGTGTCCTGACCCCGCAGGTTCAGCAGACGCGACAGGCGGACGTTCTCTGCCCGCAAACGCTCCAGTTCACGGCGCAGCCGGGCAAGCTCGCTCTCCACCGTCGCGTCGGCGCCCATGGCAGGATCGTCGCACGCTCTTCATCACCGCTACCGATGGTCTCCGCTATCCTCCGGCGGTGGGTTCGCTGAGCCGGAAAGAACTCGATGCGTTGGTCGAGGACGCGACCGTCGACTGCTACAACGAGGACGAGCAGCTGTCCGGCCTGTACACCATGATCGAGGACAACCTCGCCATGCCGTTCACGACGCAGGTCCTCGGCGTCGAGGTCACGGTCCGGAAGGTGGACCTGCGGGGCTGGCGGATCGTGGCGATCTGCCACCGAGGTCGGGAGCGGCAGGCGATCACGATCCTCGACCTCCCGCTGCCGGATCCGCCGCCGGGCGGTTCGGAGTGGATCGAGGCGTACCGGCACTGGGGTGGATGACTCTTGAGCGAGTACCAGTACTACGAGTTCGTGGCGATCGACCGGCCGCTGACCGCCGCGGAGCAGAACGAGCTGCGGGCGGTGTCGACCCGTGGCCGGATCAGCGCGTCGAGCTTCGTCAACACCTACGAATGGGGCGACCTGAAGGCCGATCCCCGCGACTGGATGCAGCGGTACTTCGACGCCCACCTGTACCTGGCGAACTGGGGCACCCGCCGGATCGCGCTGCGACTGCCGGTATCGCTGCTGGATCCGGCGTTAGCGGCAACCTACTGCGTGGGTCACGCCGCATCGTCGCTGAGCACGGGCGAGCATGTGATCCTCGACCTGCACAGCGAGGACGAGGACGGCGACGAGGAGTGGTGGGAGGACGAGGCCGCCCTCGCATCGATCGTCCCCGTCCGGGCGGAACTGGCCGCCGGCGACACTCGCCTGCTCTACCTGGCGTGGCTGCTGTGCGTGCAGAACGAGGAGCTGGACGAGGATTCATTGGAGCCGCCGGTACCGCCCGGCCTGGCCACGCTGTCCGGGCCATTGCGTAGCTTCGCCGGCTTCCTCCGCCTGGACGAAGACCTCCTTGAGACAGCGGCCGAGGCCAGCACGCCGCTGACCACGAAAGCGCCCTCCACAGCGGCGTTGACCAAATGGGTGAAGCGCCTGCCGGCGGCGGACAAGGACCAGGTCATCGTGCGGCTGCTCCGCGGTGACGGCGCGCATCTTCGGGCCGAGCTGCTGCGTCGGTACGGCGGCGGCGCGCCTACCGAGGTCGCAGGCGGCGGCCGTACGGTGGGCGAGCTGCTGGCCGGAGCGGAGCGTCGCTGGGCAGCACGGGAGCGGCAGACCCAGGAGCGCAAGGCGGCCGAACAGGCAGGCCGGGAAGCGGCGGCCGCAGCGGCCCGCGAGCAGCGCCTCGACGATCTGGCCACCGACCCGGAACGGGCGTGGCAGCAGGTCGCCGACTTGATCGCGACCAAGAAACCCAAGGAATACGACGCCGCGGTCGCGCTGCTGGCCGACCTGAAGGCACTCAGCGAACGCGACGGCCAACGCAAGACATTCCGGGCCCGGATCCACCAGTTGTGTCAGGAGCACGCCCGCAAGCCGAGCCTGCTGGACCGACTGGAACGCGCCGGCCTGTACGTCAGCACAGCCAGTTGAGCAGGCCCAAACCTGATCGAGAGAAGCTACCGATGACCTCGGAACCGCATGCCGCTTGCGCCCCTGTGCCGATCGGCGCCGACGACACCACGGTGCGGTGGGCGGAGGAAGCCACCTTCGACCCGAACGATCCCACCGTGGAGCTGGGCGAGGTCGCTGCCGGCAGCGGGCGCGCCTTGCTCCACGCCGCCCACATCGCGGACGAGCAAGTGCCAGGCCCACCACGTAACCACACGCGCGGAAAGTCGATGCCCGGGTCAGTCGATCGAGCCGGGAGTCGCCAGCCAGGTGGTCGGTTGCTGAGTCGTCCGCGCGATCGTTTCGAACTCGTGGTCGTAGTGCAGCAGCGACAGGTCCGACAGTTCAGCGGTCGCCGCCACGACCTGACGCCGGCCCGCAGCTGCGGTTGCCACAGCTCCTGCACCCGCGGTTGCGCAGCAGACGCTCGACGGCACTCGTGTCGGCAAGGAACCGGACTGCGCTCACGGCCGATAGTTCCCCTTGTCAAGCAGGTGATCGAACGCGCCGGTGGCGGCGATCTCGGTCAGCTCATCCAGCGCCTTGGCACGACAGTGGACGGCGGCAACCGCACGGAGCGCGGTGTTGATGGTGTCCTTCGGCGTCTTCGTCCCGAGCAGCGCTGTTGCCTCCACCAGCGCGTCCAGGTCGATGTCGATGAGCTTCCTGGTCACAGCAGCCTCCGTGTATCCACTTCGGTTGACAGTACGTACGTTTGATCGGCGCTTAACGAGTACTCGGCGACGGACGTCGCCACGCCACTGCCATGATTTCGCCGTGATGATCGTGCGCGCGACCAAGAAGCTCCGCGACCGAATAGGCCCGCCAGACCTGCACGTGGGCGAGCGGTCGACCACCGCGCTCGGCGAGTGGTACGCCACTCGATTCGCGTGGCGACCAGACGTGTTACTGCTGGTCAACGAGATGACCCTGCTGCCGATCCTTCTTCCGCTCGCACCCGCCGCCACCGCGCTGTCCCGTGCCGCCAACCGCATCGCCGCGATCATGGCTGCGTACGGCGCTGATAACGAGCTGGTCGCTGCCGAGGTCGAACATATGAGCAACCGGCGGATCGCCCCGACCGCCAACCGCAGCGTCGTCGGGATCATGACCGAGTTCACGTTCCTCGCCGAACACGGTAGGGGACGGGAGCTCGACGACCTGGAGGCATGGCTGGCCGCCACGCCGTGCAGCCCGCTGTACCGCACCCACACCACTCCGAAGAACGCCTTCCGACACCTCCTGGCTCGATGAGCGCTCAGGCACGGCAGCAATCAGGACTCGTCCACGGGTGAAACGGCATCAAACGTCTGCTCGCGTCACGCCGCGCTACTGGCGAATGTCAGTCAGTTGAGCGCCGCTTACCCAGGCCAGCATCTGCTCTCGCATCTCCTGGCGCCGGGCCACCCGCTCGGCGCTGTCCCAGGTCCGGTCGGCAGCTCGAGCCCATTCCTTGACGTCCCGCCAGTTCGAAGCCTCGATCACGGCGCCCTTCCTGGCACAATTTAGGCGATCTGTCGCAGGTCGTCGCCGTAGTCGAAGATGATGCGGAGCCGGGCACCCAGCGCCTGCGCGTACCGACTGAGGGTGGCGACCTCGTTGACGTCCAGGTCGCCGTTCTCGATCTGGCTGACCCACCCGGGCGTGACGCCCATGAGATCGGCGACCTGCCGCTGCGCGAGTCCGAGTCGCTTGCGTTCTTCGGCGAGGTGGAAGGCACTGATCCACGCCTCGGTCCGCGCCCGTTCCGCGTTCAACGCGTCGATGTCGCCGTCGTCAAGCTCCGCCCGGATGTCGTCCCAGTCGTGGAACTCAGTCATGAGTCCTCCCTCCTCTTACGTTCGAACGCCAGCCAGCTCTCGTAGGCGACCTCGGCAACCGGGATCGCCAACTTGTACCACCCGGACCAATCGCCGGCCTTGTTCCCGGCGACCAGCAACACCGCCTGCGACCACGGGTCGAAGACGAAGAGAACGCGGATCGCAACGTCACAGCCCGACCTTGGCCGCAGTTCCTTCAGGTTGGCAACGCTCGAGCCCTGAAGCGTGTCAACCGCCACCACGCCCTCAATCCCAACCGCTCGCTGGCCCTGCTCGGCGTCACCTAATGACTTTGCCGGGACCCTGGGCCCCGGCCTGGCATCCAAATCCTGCCGACCCCGCCGAACCCATAGTTGGAGCACGACGTGGTGACGGTCCAGCACAAGTTGATGATGAGCTCAGAACAACGGTGGCGCCCCATCGTCGTCGAGCGCGGAGAGCTTGTTGACGCCCGAGGCCGGGAGTACTCCTGCGGCCTTCAGATCGGCAACGGGCACGAGCGGGCTGGAGCATATGCGTTCGAGGAGGCTTTCCTGCTGCGACTCCAGCGCAACGCACCGGTTCAGAACGGCGAGGACCTCAAGCAGTTCGTCGGTAAGGCCGGGACTCCACCCGGAGATCATCTCGTCGTCGAGAGGTGATGACCTGCGCCGGTACTGCTGCTGCGCACTGCGGTAGTTGAACCAGTGCCTGATCACTCGCATCCCACCGACGTCGTACTCCCACACGCGCTGGCTGACCGGACGGATGCGCCCGTTTCCCACGAGCAGAGTCTGACTGTCGGGGTCGTAGGCGATGCTTTCCGGCAGGGCGTCTTGCCCGTCAGCGATCTCCGTGACCACCTTGGGTCCGGTGTGCTCCACAAAGTCCGAAAACCTGCGTCGACTCCTTCCGCCATGGGCAGTGCTCTGGCCGAACGTGTGCAGCCACAGGATCTCGTAGCCGGCATCCATGGCCTCAGCCCAGAGAGCCGGATCAGAGGTCAACGGCACGCGTACCCCGGGATGCTCCAGTTCTCTTCGAAACCGCAGCGTGTACCCCTCATGCGCCACGGTCGCAGCGACATAAGCGAACAAGTCTGGGGCACTCACCGGATGTTGCAGCACCGACTCCAGGAATTCACACAGGCCGGGCGTCGTATTGGGCCGTCCGGTCGACGAGTCGCAGTACAAGGGGAAGACCCGCCCGCTTCGGCCGTTGTAATGATGAAGATCTGGAATGAGTTGCGCGAACGCGATGCCGGGCCCGCTCTCGATTGCTTGGCTGTTCTGCTCGGTCAGATAGATTTGATCCTGAGAGCGGACCGCCCACAAAGGCGGCCTGGGCATGACCATCAGCCGGCTGTCGGGAATGAGCCATTGACGGTCGAAGGCTCGGTAGGCGACTTGGATGGGCGGCAGAGGCGGCCCTGTTTCGGCAGCCAGCGGGGTCCTCCTTGCAGGGAAGCCCGGCAGCGGCTGGACGATGGTTTCGACCGTTCGGTCACGGGACTCGGGGAGCATCTGGCGACGCGCGGAAAGTCCACTGTGGATGAACTTGCGCCATCGCCGGTGCAGTGTCTCGGCGTCCGGCGCGTAGATCCAGGTACGTCCGGTCGTCACGCCCCGTGAGGATTCAGGGAAGAGGTCTTTGAGACCCGGGTACTGCTCCCAAGCCGTTCCGCCGAGTGCGAGGAACGGCTGTTCCCACTCCACGCGACAGGTCTCCCACTCCTGATCGGTGAGGTGCAGTGCCTGAAGGCGGAGCAATTTATCGGCGCTCGTGCCGGTGAGCGTGATCCTGTGAACCGTCGCTGGTGTTCGCCGGTCTCCCGTGCCGTAGCGAGCGAAGATCGCGACACACAACTGTCTGCCCACATCCGCACCGAACAGGCGAGTGTCTTGTTGAGGCCGGTTACCTTCGGGCGAAAGCTCGATGATCCAGCCTTCATCGCAAGTGCGACGTAGATACTCCCGCATGCCCTCGAACGACTTGCCCTTGATGAAGCTTGCCGGCGTTATGAACGCGACTATGCCCTGCGGCTCAGCAGGATGCGCCTCGAATGCCTTCCACAGCGCCCAACGCCAGAAATACCATGGTAGGCCATGAAGATCCGACTCATATTTACTGTTTCCCGGACGGCGGAACTCATCCAGCGACGGATGTACGGGATCTGAGCCGGACTGCAGAGGCACTTTCCGACGACCCTCGATCCACGGCGCTCTTCCCTTTGCGTTCTCGACGTGAGGAGGGTTACCGACCACCACCATGACCGGCACATCGCGCTTGATGTGGTTGGCCCTCTGCCGCGCGAGCTCGATCACCCTGTAACTTGCTCGCATCCTGGTCTGCTGGTGAACCGGGTCCTCCAAGGCATCGGTCAGAAACCGAACCTCCGAGGCCGGCAGCTCGGTCGTGAACCGAGTCTTCATCGCCTGGTGGAGCCGAAGTTCGGCGACGGCGTAGGGTGCGGCCTGAATTTCGAAACCGACAAGCCGATCTTCGAAGAATTTTCGAAGCCGCGGTGGTCGTGCTCCTCTACCCTGCCGTGCCTCGATGGTCTCGGCGACTGACCGAAGGACCTCGACCAGGAACGTTCCGGTGCCCATGGCCGGGTCGACCACCGTCACGTTGTCGGCCGCGAGACCCCAAGACCGATCGAAGCGATCGCGGAGGATTTCATCGACGAAGTCGACCACCGCACCTGCGACCCCTTGAGGGGTGTAGTACGAACCGCTGCGTCGCCGCAGTGCTGGGTCGTAGATTGAGAGGAACCGCTCGTACAGGTCGGAGTGGATATCCGTACGGCCGTTGTCGACCGCATTCCAGTCGACACAACCAATCACTCTGCGCAGGGTTCCGATCATGCGTAGCTGTTCGGTGGCGTCGTTATCCGTCAGCACTGCCAAAGCTCTACCCATAAGCGAGTGCTTCTTACCGAGCAGTCGGGCGATCTCGTGCAGCGGTGTCTCGTCGAAGGGGATGCCGTCCACGCGGGCGAGCAGGAGCGCGAAGGTGACGGTCTGGGCGTACGCGTCGGCGAATCCAAGGTCGTCGAGACCGGGAAAGAGCAGGTCGCGCCAGTCCGCGGCGAGCAGACTCAGTTCGTCATGCACGATCTCGTGTGACGAGTCCGCCAAGATCGCGGCAACCTCGTCTCGCAGGAGCCGACACAGGCCGGCCACAACCTTGATCAGTTGAGCAAGCGTCCGTGGCTGTTCGGGCTGCCAAAGAAGAAACTCCTCGACGAGACCCTCGAAGGCAGACCCGACGACCTTCAACGGTCGACGTCGATCGAAGATGTCCCCCTCGAACTGGACGACGGGGCCGGTGAGTTCACCGTACGTATAGCGCCCCCAGGTCAATCCGTCGGAGTACAGGACGTTGGGCAACGCCTTCAGCTTTTCCCACTGCTCCCGTTCCCGCTTTTCTGGCCGGCGCCACGTTGTCGGGATGCCGCGGCCCGGGGCCTTGAGCTCGATGTAACCAACTCTCACCCCGCCGACATCGACGGCGAAGTCTGGCCTGGCGCGGATTGCCTTGAGCTGCACCTCCCCATAGGGAGTTGCGCGAACGCCCATTTGCCGCCCCATGCGGCGTAGCAGGTCCTCCAGCGGGCCCCGCAACTGCTCCTCTTGATCCCCGCCTCGGCCGAGCTTCTCGGCGACCGCCGCGCCAAACGCTGCGACAGCCTCAGCTACGGGATCCGCGACGAGCCTTAAGGATGGGACGCGCGATCCCGGCGTTCGACGGTGTGCGGGACTCGCCATAAGCGCCCCCTGCGGCCGTGGCATTGACCATCAGCATGACGTTGATCGATGCATGGACACAACCTGCAATTGAGTGATAGCAACGCGTAGTGAGTTGCTGTAGCCTGGAGGGGTTGACCAAAGTCCGGTTGTTGGCGTTCTGGTCTAGCGAGTGATCGGCGAGGCGGCCCAACCAAGGTCACGGCGAGCCAACCGGGCTTACCGGACGGAACCGCCCATCGCAAACGCCGATTGTGTGATCGGTCCCCGCTCCCACCAGCCCGAACGAATCCAGGTCGCGCCGGGGTGGGATATGCCGACGCAGGTCAACGTGGGCGTCGGTACACTGTGCTCCGCGCCCTCGTAGCTCAGGGGATAGAGCAACGGTTTCCTAATTCCGCTCCGATACCGGCAATCGGTAGAATATCCTGCACATTCACGGCAGCGATTAGCATTTCTGGGTCACGGATGATCCCCGTGCGATCAGCGAGATACCTATGTCGGTCCGCGACGAAAAGGTCGGGGCGCCCGCCGCTGACGATCGACAGGTGGGGCCAACCAACAGTGACCTACCGAGCCGTCGCAGATACAAGCGAGACGAACGCGGTTCTCCGAATCGCCCCGCCTCCTTCCACGGCCAGCACCCCGCGGTCGACCAGCGGTTTCAAGGCCCTGATGACGTGTTCTGGGCGGTACACGGTCTCGAACAGAGCGAAGTCCCGCAGATGCTCCACGACCTCTCGCTTTTTGTCTCGCAACCTCTGCTCGAGTAGTCGGGTCAGAGGCCCCAACTGGGGCTCGTCTATGTTGAACAGCGTCTCCGCTTGCTCATCACGCGGATCCCGGAAGCCGACGCCTTGCGTGCGGTCAACCTCCCAGAGGCTGTCCTTCATCTTGCTTACCCCCAGCCGATGGCGGGTGCCGAAAACAAGGTAAAGCGGCTGACCTCTCCTTGGGATCAACTCAAAGTCCAGCAGATACGGGAAGCCGGCCGCTCGAAGCGCTGCCCGGTAGCAGGTCAGGATGTGCCGGCTCTTTGCCTCGGGCGCGAGGTCGGTAACCGTTCGCCAGTGAGGATCGCCGCCGAATACGTCGTCGGCAGCCGGACCCGAATTCTCTACGAATCGAACAAAATGTTGCGGAAACAGCGTAACGATGACCTCGCTCGACACATTGGCGGCCAGCCGCCGAAGGAACTTGTGCGGAACTGGGGCATTCCCCCAGGAGTCGAGGTTTGCGAAGATCGGCTGCCCCCAGGCGCCTACTTCGTCGAGGGCGGCCTCCAGGTTAGGGGAGCACGTGCCCTTCACTATTTTGACGGGCATTGCGGCTTTGGGTCGCGGACGGCTGGGGAACACCTTCAGAAGCGTCCGCTCAAGTATCTCGACGCAACGCTGGTCGTCATCGACGAACACGAAGCGAGCGATGCCTTTCTCGGGCCGAACCTTGCTCGTCAACGCTTGTATCGCGATTACGGGTGAGCCGAGTTCGCCGCCGCTGTAGATCCCGGGCCCGGAGAAGCCTTCAGCGTACGTAACTGATGGATAGGCGTTGGAGCCAGCGAGCAGGATCGGAAACCATCGTTCCAGGTAGCGGCGATAGATGTCGTGTTTGGCGCCAGTATGTTCCTCGCACGGCCACGGCACTTCACCCTTGACTGGCATCCGACCTCCTGATGACTCATCGTCATCAGTCAGTGTCTCACTGCAATGGAAGCAGTGGAACTCCCTGCGCGACCGTCTTCAGGCCGTCAGCGCGGCCTGCGCGATCCTTGGCGTGATCGACCGAAGGGGCATCTCGGAGTGCTCGCAACCATCTAGCTCGCGGCCGCCCGCCTTCGGGGTGCGACCACCCCACTGCTTGAAGAAGAACGCCGTGCCGAGCTCGTTGCACTGGTTCCGAAGGGCTCGGACCCATGCCGGGTTCATCGGTCGACAGTGTGGTCCGGACTCGCCGCCGGCGATAACCCAGTCGATACCGGCAAGATTCAGGTCATCCAGCGGCCCGAGGAGGGGCTCAGCAGACACGAACCGCACAGCGGCTGGAACCTGTCGCAGGTCGTCGACGCGGGCGACCTCGCTGGCGTCCTCGACGCTGACGCCCATCCACACATTCAGCGGCCAGTCGAGCTTGGATGCTACTTTCGCCAGCCTGGCGGATCGCTTCGTTAGAACCTGGTAGGTATGCCGGGGCGTTTCCCGCATGACCTCGAACACCCGTTGTACGTAGCTCAACGGAACCCGGGCGTGGAAGAGGTCGGACATCGAGTTGACGAACACAACTCGTGGATCTCGCCAGCGGTGCGGTACGTCCAGCACGTCCTCGTGGATAGCCACCCCGAATCCAGGCCCGGAGGTTCGAGGATCTCCGTCGGTCTGATACTTCGCCGATCCCATGGCCTTCAGCCGCTTGGATAGGGTCAGGGCGTAGCAGTTATCGCACCCGGCGGAAATACGATCACAGCCCGTCGTAGGGTTCCACGTCGCCTCAGTCCACTCGATGCTGCTGCGGTCAGCCATCAGACTCACCTCCCGAGATCATATATCTTGTCGAACATTCGTACGGTATGGAAGAGTCCACTCACGGTAATGTTCGACGCCGCGCCGACAACTTGGCTGCTGAAGCCATAGATCGCCCCGTACCAGGCAGACAGCATCATCGAGCGTCGAACTTGAGCGAGCCCGTCATGCCATCCCTTCGTCAGGACCCTGTCACGGGCCGAACGACGGTTCAGGCGAAGTTGGCAGTCGGCAGATGGTCACCGATGTACCCGACGTATACCTTGCCAGTCTGGCCGCCCGCGTCGTCGTGGAAATGGATCCGGGGACATGGGGAGCCGCCTTGCTGGATCTTGATGTGCGGCGCCATGTAGACCATCCCTGATGGGTCCACCGCGATCGGCACCTCGAACGTCCGGGCGGTGCGCAATTTCGGCATCGTGTCCGTCGTCTCGGACTCTTTCAGCGCCACCCAGGTGGTCGGAATGGCGGCGCTGCCGGGTGGTGGCGCCTGGCACCAGGCATGGAACGAGTTCGACCACGCCCCGGTCGAACGTGCGCGCGCATAGTCGTTGAGCGCGACGAGTGCCTGCCAGATCTTGATCGCCCACCGCTCCCCCTGTGGATGTACGTCCAGATCCGCAGCCGTCTGCGCGGTGTCGCCGAGCTCCAGGTACGGCAGGTGGATCGGTGCGAACTCGATCGCGTCCGCGACGCTGGCCGGCGGGTCCGGCAAGGAGTCCTTGGGGGATTCGACGCCGAACACGTGCTGACCCGACTTGGCGAGTTCGGTCTCGAGCCAGCGAATCCTGGCCCGCAGTCTGTCGGCTTCGCGTTCAGCTTCGGTCAGCTCAAGTTCGGCGAACTCTCGTTCAAAGCGGAGGCTTTCCACCTCGCTGACCGACTTCTGCTGTTCCCGGAGCTGGTCGCTAAGGACCTCGATCTCGGCGTAGAGCAGCGTGTTGGTTTCTTCGGACTCCGCCAGCTTGCTGGTGAGCATGCTGTCCTGGGCGAGGTCAGCGGCGGCTGATCGTGCACTGCTGGCGAGGCCGAGCACGACCTGCTGGAGGGCCCGGTGCTCCGCTTCGACAGATTGTGTGTTGCTGCGCGGTGTGGTCGGCAGTACCGCGGAGAGGTCGACACCAGCCGCACCCAGCACGGTCCGCAGAGCAACGTTCGCCTCGTGCGTGGCGACTGAGGGGGTAAGGGTGATGTCCTGGTCTCCAGGAAGCCGCTCGTCCAGGCCCGGCAACGTCGCCTGCTCCGGCTGGACGTCGATCAGCGCAGGCTGGTGCGACGTCGGCCGGCGGGCGGGCTGCAGGCCCTCTGTGCGACGTCGATGCGCAGACTTCCGCGCCAACAACAGTTGGACCATCGGGTACGAGGACGGCGGCGTGCGGCGTGTGGACAACGACAGCACCTGGTCGCGGACGGCATTGGCGGCTCGCGGACCCAGCGCCCGCATCGTTGCCGCGGAGAGCACCCGGTGGCGTTTCGGGAACGGTTCGTTGGGCTGCAGGCCCGGCAGGTACGTCCGCATTGCACCGCCGTAGACCTGCAGATGCGGGCCAACGCTCCGCGAGAACGCCGAGGCTGCGGCCACGTCCACGAGCCGGACGACGACAGCGACTCCGGCCACGTCGCGGGCGAGCCGGTTGGCGAAGCGCTCCTGCGCATCGGGGTGTGCCGGATCCGGGGTGAAAACGATGACCGGCACCCGCCGCGTGGTATCGAATAGCCAGCCGCGCAGTTCGTTGACGTGGTTCTCGGTAATGTCCAGCACGTCCGAGGTAAGCGGCAGCGCTCCATCGGTGCCTTCGACCGTCGCCAACAGGTCACGGACGAGCCGTGGGCTTCCGGGACGGATCGGGGAGCCGTCTGCTGGGAGGTGCTCCAGATCGAGCCAGACCCATGGCTGTTCCGGCCACAAGGTCGTGTCCGGCGTGAGCTCGAAGAGCTGCTGCGGCTCGCGCGCCGGGTCCGTGAAGAGGGTGCCTTGCTCAGCGACTACCGGCGTCGCGACGGTCAATGACGTGGTCCACACGCTGCCGTCACGGAAGCGTTCGGTCAGCCGAAGCGCTACGGCGCGCAGTTCGCGTTGCCGGCCGCGATCGACGAACGTGGCGGTACTTCCCCGTGCAGTGCGTTGTGTGCCGTCCGTAGCGACGGTCTCCGCACTCGCCCCGTGGAGCAAGGAATCGGCGGTGATGGGCAGCCCTTTGCTCCCTAGCCAGGCGCTGAACTGTTCAGCTGCCTTCCGCCGCAGCTCGGGAGCGTGGGTCGAGAAATGGGTACGGTAGACAAGTGCGGTCCCCGGCTGGTGCGCGGCACGGGTCATCTCCACCGACATGCAGTCATCCTTCGCGGAGCCGAATTGCTCGAACTTGAGGGTCTTGGCATTCTCCGTCACGATGCGCGGCTGTCGTCCGGGAAACACTCGGCCTAACGGCATTGATCTCCACCCGGACGTCCATGCTGCGATCCTTCCGAGCCCGCCGACAAGTCCATCTGGGCGACCTGGACAGTCGTGGCTGTGGCGTTCGGAGTTTGGACTCGTCTGCACAGTGCCGAAGAATCAGCCGAGATCCCGCTGTACCGACGGCAGGGCGGGGACGTTCTCGGAGCGACGGCGGTGTCGGCCACAGCCGCCAGGACAGCCCTGGTCGAAAGACCCAGACGGCGTCTCGCGCTGACGGTGCCCGGCTGGCCGGGACCACACCTGCTTGGCAATTGCGTCGATCTCGGACGCGACGGCATCGATAACGCGGTCCAGCGAATCGACACGGCTGCCGAAGTCCGCCACGAGGCGACGGATCTGTTCGCGACCTGTCTCGTTCATCGCTCGCTACACAGGTCGATGGTATTAGCGGAGGTACAGTGAGGCACACCCCACCCGACGAGAACGACCTCCAAGGACATCGTCAGGTCAGTGACCCCAAAGAGCTACAGCACCCTGTGGTACAGCCTGTGCCGATGTCGTGCTCGTCAGTAAGCTTTGCAGGCTGTCGAACTGGAGGTAGCTGGTGAGGCTCGAGGATCTGTCGTCCGGTGTCCGGGTGACCGGGGTGGTTCCTGGTGAGGCGGTCTCGGTGATCGCCGCGCAGTGGCACGGCTCCGACGCTCTGGAGCTGACTTACAAGACCCTCGACGGGGGCCTTCGCCAGCAGGTGCTCTTCCGGACCGACGAGGCCAAGGTGAGTCTCTCCGACGCGGGCAGCCGGCCGTTCGACGCCGATGCCCAGGAGTTCCGGCTGGTCGCCGAGGCGCAGCGGATCTCCTTGGCCGGACTGTTCGACCCGATGCTGGCGGTGGCCACGAGCGACGTGCAGCCGCTGCCCCACCAGATCCGGGCGGTGTACGGCGAGATGCTCGATCGCGCGCCGCTGCGGTTCCTTCTGGCCGACGACCCCGGCGCCGGCAAAACAATCATGGCCGGTCTCTACATCAAGGAGCTCCTGCTCCGCGACGATGTGAAGCGCTGCCTGATCGTCGCCCCCGGCGGACTCGTCGACCAGTGGCAGGACGAACTCTTCTTCAAGTTCGGTCTGCGCTTCGACATTCTCACCACGACCATGGTCGACGCCGTGCTCGGGTTGAGCGTATTCGAGCAGTATCCGCTGCTCATCGCGCGGATGGACCAACTCGCACGCAACGAGGATCTGACTGCCCAGCTCGAGGACGCTGAGTTTGACCTGGTCGTTGTGGACGAGGCCCACAGAATGGGTGCGCACTACTTCGGCGGCAAGCTGAACAAGACTCGACGCTTTCAACTCGGCGAGAAGCTGCGCGACCGCACCCGTCACCTGCTGCTGATGACGGCCACTCCACACGCGGGCAAGGAGGAAGACTTCCAGCTCTTCCTCACGCTGCTTGACCGCGACAGCTTCGAGGGCAAGTTCAAGGCAGGCGTATACAACGCGGACACCAGCGGGCTCATGCGCCGCATGGTCAAGGAAGACCTGCTCACATTCGAGGGCAAGCCCCTCTTTCCTGAACGTATCGCCCAGACCGTGCCCTACGAACTCACGGAAGACGAGCAGGATCTCTACGAGCGCGTTACTGAGTACGTACGCGAGGGGATGAACAGGGCCGCACGGTTGGACGACAAGCGCCGCAACACCGTGGGTTTCGCGCTCACGGTGCTCCAGCGGCGCCTAGCCTCCAGCCCCGAGGCGATCTACCAGTCGCTGGTCCGGCGTGCCCAGCGACTCAAGCGCCGCCGTGACGACCTGATCCAGGGCCGCGGTGTCGCCGACGAACCCGCCCCGATCGATCCGGGCGCCTGGGACGATGACGAGCACAGCGCTGAAGAGGTCGAACAGCTCGAGGAGGAGTTGCTGGATTCGGCCACCGCGGCCCGTACCATTGAGGAGCTCAACGTCGAGCTGGCCGATCTCGACAAACTCATCCACGTCGCCCGCCGGGTCCGCAACCTCGACACCGATCGCAAGTGGGTCGAACTGCGCAAGATCCTGGAGGACAACGACCTCATCCACCCCGGCGCCGAGAAGCCACGCAAGCTGATCATCTTCACCGAGCACCGCGACACCCTCGACTACCTGGCCCGCAAGATCCGCTCGCTCTTCGGCAAGCCCGACACGGTAGAGGCCATCCACGGCGGTGTTCGACGTGCCGACCGACGTGCGGTCACCGAGGAATTCACTAAGAACCCGGCCTGCCAGGTGCTCCTGGCCACCGACGCGGCCGGCGAAGGTCTGAACCTCCAGGCCGCTCACCTGATGGTCAACTACGATCTTCCGTGGAACCCCAACCGCATTGAGCAGCGCTTCGGCCGCGTTCACCGCATCGGCCAAACCGAGGTATGCCGG
Organism: Dactylosporangium sp. NPDC050588; assembly: GCF_040654975.1. Lineage (NCBI taxonomy): Bacteria > Bacillati > Actinomycetota > Actinomycetes > Micromonosporales > Micromonosporaceae > Dactylosporangium > Dactylosporangium sp. NPDC050588. The sequence goes on from NZ_JBFAJA010000011.1 coordinate 48,184, forward strand.
CTATGGAACCTCGTAGCCGCGAACACCCGCGAGGGCGAAGTGTTCACTCGGCTGCTGCAGAAGGTCGAGGAGCAGCGCAAAGCGTACGGCGGCAAGGTCTTCGACGTCCTAGGTGCCGCCTTCGACGAGACGCCGCTGCGCGACCTGCTGATCGAGGCCATCCGGTACGGCGACCTCCCCGAGACCCGGGCCAAGATGGAACAGGTCATCGACGCCTCTGTCGCCCATGGGCTCAAAGAACTCCTCGAGGAACGCGCACTCGCCCACGACGCCATGTCGGACGACGACCTGGCACAGATGCAGCGACTTGTGGAAGAGGCCCGCGCCCGCCGCCTGCAGCCGCACTACATCGAATGGGCTTTCCGGCTGGCATTCCAACGCCTTGGCGGCCGGCTTACGCGACGTGAGCGCGGCCGCCACGAGATCACGCACGTCCCCGCGGCCGTGCGCGCCGTCACCAAGCACGGCCCCGTCGCCACCCGTTACGAGCGGGTCACGTTCGAACTGGACCGCATCGACGTCGACGACAAGCCGCGTGCCGACCTGCTCGCGCCAGGGCATCCGCTCCACGACGCCGTTGCCGAGCTCACCATCACGCAGCTGCGACCCACGCTTGAGCGTGGCACCGTGCTGGTCTCCCCGGAGGTCGAGGAGCCAACGCTGTTGGTCGGTGCCGTGGAGGAGATCGTCGACGGCACGGGGGCGTCCATCGCCCGCCGGTTCGGCTACGCCTACGTCGATGCCCCGGGCCAGGTCAAGCCCGCAGGCCCGGCACCGTATCTCGACTGCGTGGCCGCCCCGCATGCCCCCGCCGTGGCCGCGGCCATGAAGTTGGCCTGGCTCGGTGAGGCCGAGGCTCGTGCCCGCACGTGGATCATCGGCCACCAGCTCAAGGACTACCTCGCCGAGGTCTCACCCCGTCGGCTCGCGGAGGTCGAACGCACCCGGACACGGGTCGACCAGCGGCTGGTGTACGAGTCGAACCGACTCATTGGCGAGGCAATGGCGGCTCAGGAGAAGGAACAGGCCGGCGCAAAGCCGAAGGAAAGTTCCGACAGCCTCATGCGCAAAGCTCTGGAACTCCAGGCCCGCCGCGAGACCCGTTTAGCGCTGCTGGACCAGCAGGCCCAACTGGCCACCAAGCCGCCTCGCATCATGACCGCGGCGCTCGTGCTGCCACTGTCCATGGTGGATACCGAGATCGCAGCGGATGCCCCGATCCATGCCAAGGAGACGAAGGCCGTTGAGCGGCGCGGGGTCGACCTGGTACTGGCCACCGAGCGTGCCCTCGGCCGAGAGCCGCAGGAGCAGGCATTCAACAACCCCGGCTACGACGTGCTGTCCATCCCCACCGACGGCGGCCCTTCGATCCGCATCGAGGTCAAGGCACGCATCGAGAGCGCCGAGGACTTCTACGTCACCCACAACGAGGTCGTCACCGGCAAAAACGCCGTCCCCCACTACCGGCTTGCGCTGGTCACCGTCAGCGAGGCCGGCCCTGAGCACGACCAGGTACGGTACGTCGCTGACCCCTTCGCCGGCCTCGACTTCGGCGACCTCGCTGCGACCGGCATCCGCGCCAGTTGGTCGAAGACCTGGACCGTCGGCACTGCACCTTTCTGATCCACGGAACTAGAGGTAGTTGATGAAGCGCAAGCTGATCGAGGTCGCTCTCCCTCTGGAGACGATCAACCGTGAGTCGGCTCGGGAGAAGTCGATCCGCCATGGCCACCCTTCCACCCTGCACCTATGGTGGGCGCGGCGGCCGCTGGCCGCGGCGCGGGCGGTCCTGTTTGCTCAGCTCGTCGACGACCCGTCGTCACGTCCGGAAGAGTTCCCGACCGAGGAAGCACAGCGCGCCGAGCGCGAGCGGCTCCACGGGATCATCGAACGCCTCGTGGTGTGGGAGAACGTCCGCGACGAGCGCCTGCTCGCCGAGGCCCGTGCGGAGATCATGAAGTCCTGTGATGGCACCCCCCCACCGATCCTCGACCCGTTCGCCGGTGGCGGCACCATCCCGCTGGAAGCCCAGCGGCTGGGCCTAGAAGCTCATGCCTCCGACCTCAACCCGGTGGCGGTCCTGATCAACAAGGCGCTCATCGAAATCCCACCAAAGTTTCGCGATCGACCCCCGATTTCCCCCGGCCTGGACGAGTCCGAGATCCGGACCTGGACGGGCGCCGAAGGGCTGGCCGCGGACGTTCGGGCGTATGGCGCGTGGATGCGTGACGAGGCCGTGAAGCGTATCGGGCACGTCTACCCGAAGGCGAAGCTGCCCGATGGGTCCGAGGCCACGGTCATCGCCTGGATCTGGGCCCGCACGGTGACATGTCCCAATCCGGGCTGCCGCATTGAAATGCCTCTCGTACGGTCTTGGTGGCTGGGGAAGAAGAAAGACAAGGAAGCCTATGTCGTACCAAACACCGTCGCTGACCCGTCTCATCCTTCGGGCTTGAGAGTCGAGTTCAAGGTTGCAAGTGACAAGGCCGGAGCGCCGCCGCCCAGCAATGACGGAACGGTCGTGAAGGGCAGTGCGAGGTGTATTGCGTGCGACGCCACTGTGCCGAACCAGTATATGCGCGACCAGGCCACGTCGATCGGTTTGAGGGCGCGCTTAATTGCGGTCGTTGCCGAAGGTAATCGTCAGCGTACATACTTAGCCCCAACAGTTGAGCACGAGGAGGCCGCGCGTGTCTCCCGTCCATTCGACGTACCGAATGAACCGGTGCCATTCCCGAACCACGACGTTGATCGATTGCCAATGTACGGCATGCCGCGCTGGTCTGACGCTTTTACAAATAGGCAACTTTCGGCTTTGACGACTCTTAGCGACCTCATATCCGAAGCTCGTGAACTGGTCCTGCGCGACGCGCTAAAGGCAGGCATTGCCGAAGGTGAGAGGCTAGAGCCAGGCGGAACCGGTGCGGCAGCCTACGCCGACGCCGTGGCGTCCTACTTGGCCATGGCCCTGAGTCGAACTCTCAACAAGTCCACGGCGATCTGCACTTGGGATAGCAGTCCAAAGATGGAGGCGGTGCGTGGCCTATTTGCCCGGCAAGCGATTCCGATGGCATGGGACTTTGCTGAAGCCAATATCTTGGGGACCTCGTCTGGAAATTACGGTGAGGACCTGGAATGGGTGGCTCGATCGCTCGATCGGCTGCCGACAGTCGGATTTCAGGGCCACGCATCGCAAGGCGACGCCAGCACCCGCGACTACCGGGGAGCCTTGATCCACACAGATCCACCCTATTACGACAATATCGGATACTCAGACTTATCGGACTTCTTCTACGTATGGCTCCGACGCTCGCTCCGGTCCATCCATCCGCAACTCCTCAGCACGATGCTGGTACCCAAGGCCGAGGAACTGGTCGCCAACCCCTACCGTCACGGAGGCAGGGATGGCGCGAAACAGTTCTTCGAGGATGGCTTCCGTAGCGTCTTTGCCAACGCGCGGGCGAGCGCCAGGCAGGACTTTCCGATCGCCGTCTGGTATGCCTTCAAACAGTCCGACACCTCAGAGGAAGGCACGACCTCTTCAGGGTGGGAAACTCTGCTGGATGGCATGATCCGCAGCGGTTGGGCGATCACCGCGACGTGGCCCAACCGTAGCGAGCTCAGCAACCGGATGATCGCGAGCGGCACAAATGCTCTCGCGTCGTCGATCGTGCTAGCCCTGCGTCCAAGGCCAAATGATGCACCTACGACCGATCGTCGTGGCCTGATCTCGGCCCTGCAGGCGGAGCTTCCGGATGCCCTGCGCAAGCTTCAACAGGGCGCAATTGCGCCAGTCGACCTCCCGCAGGCTGCGATCGGCCCAGGTATGGCGGTATTCAGCCGGTATGCGAAGGTGCTGGAGCCGGACGGTATACAGATGACGGTGCGGTCAGCCCTGGCGCGTATCAATGAGATTCTCGACCAGGTCCTGAGCGAGCAGGAGGGCGACTTCGACTCCGCGACGCGGTTCGCGATCGCGTGGTATCGCCAGCACGGCTACAACACAGGCACGTTCGGCGACGCCGACAGCCTGGCCCGCGCCCGGAACACGTCGGTGGAGCGGATGGACCGCGACGAGATCCTAACTAGCCGCGCCGGCAAGGTCACGCTGATCAAGCCCGCTGACACCCCGGCCGACTACAACGTGCTCGCCGACGAGCACACCTCGACATGGGAAGTTCTGCACCACACGGTCCGGATCCTCGAGACCCAGGGTGTACCGGCTGCCGGTACGTTTCTGGCGACCGCGCAGAGCCGGACGGACGGCGCGGTCGACGCCGACTTGGTCAAGGAGCTGGCGTTCCTGCTGTTCTCCATCGCGGATAAGAACGGCTGGACCAAGGACGCCATCAGCTTTAACACCGTCGCCCAGTCGTGGGGTGATGTCGTCGATGCATCCAAGATCGCTCCAGCCATGCACGTGCAGGGTGAGTTCGACTACTCGGAGGAGGATGACTGATGCCGCTGAAGGCACATGAGCATCCGCTGAAGAAGATTTTTTCGGCCGACTTCGACTTCGTGATCCCCCACTACCAGCGACCCTACGCCTGGGGAACCGAGCAGGCCCTGCAGCTCCTCGATGACCTTGAAGACGCGCTCATGCGGAACGCGCCCGAGCCGTACTTTCTCGGCTCTCTCGTCCTCGTCAAGCCAGACGAGACCGCGCCGCATGCTGATGTCATAGACGGTCAGCAGCGTCTAACGACGCTCAGCATCCTGCTGTCCGTCCTGCGGGATCTGGCGGAGAACGATGAGGTCGCCGTCGTCCTACGTGACATGGTGCGGGAGCCAGGAGTGGCCCTCGATGGCATCCCCGCTAAGCCCCGCTTGCGGCTGCGCGACCAGGACGCCGTGTTCTTCACGAAGTACGTCCAGACCCCCGGGAAGCTGGATGGTTTGCTGAAGCTCACCGACCAGGCGGTGGCGAACGATAGCCAGAAGGCCATCCGAGACAACGCTAAGGCGTTACGGAAACGACTGCTGTCCTGGACCGACGAGAAGCGCAACGGCCTCGCGACTCTCGCTCGCAACCGGACTTTCCTCGTTGTGGTCAGCACTCCAGATCTGGCCAGCGCTCACCGCATCTTCAGCGTAATGAACGCCCGGGGTCTTGACCTTGAGCCCTCGGACATCTTCAAGTCCGACGTGATCGGCTCGCTGGACGTCGCCCAGCAGCAGGAGTACGCGAAGGCGTGGGAAGCTGCGGAGCAGAACCTAGGACGCGCAACCTTCGCGGAGCTGTTTCTACACATCAGGATGATCGAGGCAAAGGCTCGCGCCCAGCGCGAGCTGCTGATCGAGTTTCCCCAGCAGGTGCTCGACGCGTATATCAAGAATGGTCAGGCCGCGACCTTCGTTGACGACATGCTCATGCCGTACGCCACAGCTTATGCGCACTTGCTCGATCAGGACTACGACCATCACGATGTCGTTTGGTCCAAGGTCAACAACTGGCTGTGCCGCCTTACTCAGCTGGACAACAATGACTGGCGCCCGCCAGCGCTGTGGGCGCTGAAGAACCACGATGACAACCCGGTGTTCCTCGATGCGTTCCTACGCCGGCTGGAGCGGCTTGCGTCCAGCATGTTGGTGCGGCGCGTCTACACCACGCCTCGCGTGACCCGGTACGTCGATCTACTGAAGCAGCTCGGCGCTGGTGCCGGTGTTGATGCGGAGGCTTTCGACCTCACTGACGACGAGAAGCAGGAGACTCGAGAACGCCTCAACGGAGAGCTCTACAAGGTGCAGCCTGTGCGGAAGTTCGTGCTGTTGAGACTCGACGAGGTGCTGGCGAACGCCCCCAGTGTCTCATACCAGCACAAGGTCATTAGCGTTGAGCATGTGCTTCCTCAGAACCCTCGGAACGACAGCCAATGGGCCAAGGACTTCACCGAGGACGACCGCGCCTTCTGGACTCACCGCCTCGGGAACCTGCTGCTGCTCAACAGGAACAAGAACAGCCAGGCGCAGAACTACGACTTCGTGACGAAGAAGGAGAAATACTTCAGTCCAGCGGCCGGGGTCACCGGATTCGCCTTGACGACTAGCGTGATCACGGAGCCGGTCTGGACCCCGGATGTGGTCGAACGACGACAGGCCGAGCTCACGGGTATTTTGGCCAAGGAGTGGGAGCTCAACTGACATGGCGATCTCGAACCGCGACCGCATCGGCCAGATGTTCGACGCGATGTCTCCCGCACTGAGCGAATTCATCACGAGGGTCCTGTCCTCCCACCTATCGCAGGGCCATGACTGGACGCAGTTGGTCGCGATCAAGGACTCCAAAAACGGAGTATCGGGGAAGGTCTACTCGACAACGGACCCTCAACTGCAGCTGCGCATGCTGACTGAGAACATCCCGCATCAGGTCAAACCCGGCTGGTATCCGTTCGATGGTCAGCTTTCGAAGCTTCAGCAGTCTTACGCCAGCGAGTTGCGCGACGTGCGTAATGGCTGGGCGCACGGTAACTCGTTCAGCAACGACGACGCCTACCGGGCGCTGGACACCGCCGAGCGGTTGTTGTCGGGCATCGGCGCTTCCGCCGCAGCTGCAGACGTCGCCAAGATTCGGCTCAACCTCCGCCGGGTGACCGCGGAGAAGGACGACCGCCGCACCCTGAGAGCGGCGGCCGAGACGGCCGATTCGGCTGGACTGCGGCCTTGGCGTGAGGTGCTGCAGCCGCACGACGACGTCGCCACGGGCAACTTCCAGGCTTCGGAGTTCGCTGCGGATCTGTTCAAGGTGGCACAGGGGCGGGCCGACAACGACTACGCCGACCCGGTCCAGTTCTTCGCGCGCACCTACCTCACCGAGGGCCTGCGGGATCTGATTGAGCGGGCAGTGCGACGGCTGTCGCGAGACGACAATGCCTCACCCGTGATCAATCTGCAGACCAACTTCGGTGGCGGCAAGACCCACTCGATGCTCGCGCTGTGGCACCTGGCGGGCGGCACGCCTCTTGGCTCGTTCCCACAGGACACTCAGGATTTGCTAGGTCCCTTGGGTTACGACTCGATCACCGGTGCCCGTCGGGTCGCGGTGGTTGGCAACCACTTCGCCCCCACCGGCGAGACCAAGCCGGACGGCACCGTGGTCAGAACAGTGTGGGGCGAGCTTGCCTGGCAGCTCGGCGGTGCGGAGGCGTACGTGATCGTCGCCGACGCCGACCGGGCCGGCACCAACCCGGGCCGGGCGCTGCACGACCTGCTGGCGGCGTACTCGCCGGCGGTGATCCTGATCGACGAGTGGGTGGCCTATGCCCGCCAGCTGCCCGACGACCCCGATGAGGCGACCGCGGCCGGCGTCACCGGCGGCACGTTCGACACTCAGTTCACCTTCGCTCAGTCCTTGACGGAGGCGGCCAAGTCGGCCAGCGGAGTCCTGTTGGCGATCTCAATCCCGGCCTCGGAGACGGGTAAGGATCCCAACGACGTGGTCCCCGGTAACGCCGAGGAGGTCGGCGGTCGACGGGGGCTGGAGGCGCTGCAGCGGCTGCAGAACGTCGTACGTCGGGTGGCCGACCAGTGGCGGCCGGCCTCATCGGATGAGGCCTATCACATCGTGCGACAGCGGCTCTTTGTCACACCGGACGCGGCGGCGCTCGCCTCGATCGGTGCAACCGCCCGAGCATTCGTCGAGTTCTACCGGAAGCACACCGACGAATTCCCTCGTGAGGCCCGCGACGCAGCGTACGAGGACCGCATCAAACGCACCTTCCCGATCCACCCTGAGCTGTTCGACCGGCTGTACGAGGACTGGTCCAGCCTGGAGCGGTTCCAACGGACCCGCGGTGTGCTGCGGTTGATGAACACCGTCATCCACGCGCTATGGGTAGGGGAGGACAGCGGACCGCTGATCATGCCGGCGTCGATCCCGATCGGGACGTCCTCGGTCAACTCCGAGCTCACCCAGTACCTGCAGGACTCATGGAAGGCCGTCATCGACGCCGACGTCGACGGCCCGAACTCCGAGCCGACCAAGATTGACAACGAGAAGCCGCTGCTCCAGACCCGTCGGGTCACCAAGCGGCTGGCCCGGGCCGTCTTCTTCGGCGCCGCCCCGACCATCGGCTCGGCACACAAGGGGCTGGAGCGCCAGCGTGTCTTTCTCGGCACCGCGATCCCCGGCGACATCCCAGGCAACTTCCACTCCGCACTCGCGGCGCTGGGGGACCGGGCGACGTACTTCTACTCGGGGTCCGGGAAGTACTGGTACGACCTGCAGGCCAACATCACCCGCCGGGCCAAGGACCAGGCCGAGCGGCTGCACGTCGAAGAAGTTTGGGCGGAGGTGCGTCGCAGGCTTGCCGACCAGGCGCAGCGCCGCGGCGACTTCGCTGGCGTGCACATCTGCCCCGACGACACCGGCGACATTCCCGACACCGACGAGGCGCGGCTGGTCGTCCTGCACCCCAAGGTCACCCACAAGAAGGGAGACCAGGAATCAAGTGCCATGAAGTTCGCCCGGTCCGCGACCGATCACCGCGGAACCGCGCACCGGGTGCATCGCAACATGCTGGTCTTCCTGGCCGGTGACGTGAACCGCATGGAGGAGCTGGGATCGGCGGTGCGGGACTACCTCGGGTGGTCGCATGTACTGAACGACGCCGACGAACTCGACCTCACCCAGAACCAGAAAAACCAGGCGACGGACAAGAAGCGGCAGGCCCACGAAACCGTGGACTCCCGGCTTCTGGGCGCTTACCACTGGGCGCTTGTGCCGGAGGCTCCCGACCCGGGGTCACCGTTCGTCATCACCGCCACCAAGGCGGAGGGGCAGTCGACGTCGCTCGCGGATCGCGTCTCGAAACGACTCGGTGCCGATGGAGCCCTAGCGACCCAGCAGGCGGCTGCGGCAATCTGGCTCTGGCTCAACCGCCTTCCGAAGCTGTGGGAGAACGGTCACGTCAAGGTCGGCGATCTGTGGCGTCAGTACACGACGTACCCCTACATGCCACGGCTGCGGGACAGGTCCGTGCTTGCCCGTGGCGTCGCGGACCAGCCGCTGCTGTGGCAGCAGGAGGGCTTCGCTCTTGCCCTGTCCTATGACGGGGAACGCTACGAGGGACTCAAGCTGCCCTCAGATGGCGACTTCGGCCAGGTCACCGACTCCATGCTCTTGGTCAAGCCTGAGGTGGCGCTAGCGCAGCGGCAGCGAGAGACACCACTGAATCTTGTTCCTGAAAATGGCTCTGGCTCCGGGTCTGGTCCTGGCTCCGGGTACGGCACTGATTCCGGGTCTGGCTCAGGGCCTAGCTCCGGGTCTGGCCCTGGCTCCGGCTCTGGTACTGGCTCCGGGTCCGGCCCTAGTCCGAAGCCGAAGCCGGACTACTTCTTCGGTAGCAAGACTCTCGACGCGACGCACTACGGCCTGGACTTCAAGAAGCTGATGGACGAGGTGATCCAGCACCTAGCCGCCACACCCGGGGTTCATTTGAAGGTTCGCGTCGAAATCGAGGCCGAGGCCCTTCACGGGTTCTCGGAGTTCCAGGTCCGCACGGTCTCGGAGAACAGCAACGCGCTGAAGTTCGACCAAGCTGCCTTCGAGGAAGGGCATTGAGTACGACGATGACCGGGCCGACCGGTCGACGCCGGGTGCGGCCGCGCGGTCGGTCTTGATGAGGTGCCGTCGATGGTGACGTGGCCGTAGCCCGCGGCTTTGGCTGCCAGGAGCGCCCCGTGCAAGACACGGTGAACGACCAGCGAGCACGTCGATGTCCTCGTGCAGGTAGTCGTAGCCGGTGGCCCGGGCTGATCGCATTGTCCCGGGCCAGTCGCGATATGCAGTGGTAGGGCCACCTTCACGCCGGGATGCTGCGTCTTTTCGTTGCACCGCAACGGTTTTAGCGTGCCGCAGTGCTGTCGACTGGACGGCTACTCAACGTTACCCGTCGTTACGCGGAATGCCTCACTGGGTGTTGCCACCCGCACAGGGGCCGATGAAGATCGTACTGGCTATCATGAGTCGTCCTGGCGCCGCGCCCCGCACGGGTGCGGTCCCGTCCAACGTCGCAGGCGGGGAAGAATGGGATTCTGGCACACGGGTTACATGGAGTTCCACGAGCTCCCCCATATCGTGCCAGAGCTCGGACCGCCACCGCCGCCCACATTCCCATGCCCCAAATGCGGCGTCGTGTTCGAGTCTGACGAGGACCTGCGCGTCCATCAGTTCGGCGGGCATCACACGATTCAGCCGATGCTCGTTTTTCGCGGACGTGAATGCGGTCGAAGTCGACTCGCCATCACCAAAGAGACATCTACGTCCGATTGGGTGTTTCGCAACGCCAAGGCGATCAGCGTGAACGGCCGCAATTTCTCCGCCAACACCGCGGCGACGTATCTGAGCGAGCAACGCAGCGGTGTGCACGACGTCACGCTGGTCAACGGCGGAGCACGGCAGGAGTTCCAGTTCGCCTTCGCGTTGGCCGACGAGGAGGACCTGCAGAACGTCGACGTAGCGCTGCGGCAGCTCGTGGACAGTGGGGAACTCTCCCACAGCTCGATCAATCACTTCATCATGCGAGGCAAGCATTTCCCGACCGCCCTCTCCTACCTGTCGGGACTCGCGAACTATCTGTACGGGGTGCTGGCGCGCGAGGGTTCGGCCGAATCCGGGCTGGCAGGCCGCCAGGGCGAGCAGGGATATGAGGGCCGGTACAACCAGGCCGTCACTACGCTCGGCGACTTTGACCGTCACCCAGCCGAGGCGATCTGCGGGATCGTGGCGTTTCATTACAGCCAATTCCCGCGGGCCGCTGCCAGAACAAGGAGCCGGCGGGTGGCCGCCGTCTCCCTACGGTTTCGCGAGATCCTCGAAGGCGGAATCCCATCAACCCAACATGATTTGAGGGCCGAGTCGCACACCAGCTGGGACCACGTGCTCAGCGACACGGTCATCGAACGCGTCCTGGCGTGGAGCGCACTGCCACTCGACGGAAGCGCGGGCGAGGCCGTCGAGGAGTTTGGGTCGGTGATCACCGCCCAGCGCCCCCACGACGCTTTCAAACTCCGCCTGGTCGCCGCCGAGCATTACCTCGCAGTCGGCGACCATACCGCAGCGATCCGCAATGCCGACCTCCTGCGTCACGGACGAAACACCGAGCGCTGGTATGAGAACTTCCGCACACGAGTACAAGGAGCGTTGCCCCAGTGAACACCGACCCGAACGGTGCCGGCACAGACGGGCCAGCCGGGGACCCGGCGGACGAGGCCGCGACCGTGCCAAGGCTGGAAAGTCCAGACGCTTCCGAATCAACGGTTGACGCCGACAGCGCTCCAGCATCGCCCGGGCAGGCCGAGCAGGTGCCAGGGTCGGGCGAGCGGGAGCCGCGAAAGGACGCGGCGAGGGCCGGCGCCAAGGCGCCGACGACGGCCAGGAAACAGACGCCGGCGCGTGCGTCCAAGCCCGCCAATCTCCGCGAGCTGATCGAGCGCGCTTACCAGGATCCTCGCCGACATGTGCGCCTGCCGAAGAACGAGCTGTCGGCACTGGTGGTCACGTCGGGTGCGGACATGCCTGGTCCGCAATGGCTGCCAGACCTAGCGAGGAAGGACCCGTTTCTGAGAGTGCCGCCCCGGCTCCTGGCCACGGCGGCAACCTTGGATCCCAACCACCCCGTTCGGCAGGCCCTGATCGACCTGACCCACAGGATTCTGACGATTCATCCGCTCTACCGCCACTACGTTGCCAACCCGACTGGCACGGACCCTGATCAGCCGCCCATCGCCTCAAGCGCGAAGGTGTCGGACGCGGCCAAAAAGGTCACGCCCGAAACCCTCGACGTCGAGCCCAGCGACTACCGGAACGACCAACGCGGACTGCTGAGAGACAACGCAGTCGTTTCGTTTGCGTTGCTGTGGGTGCTGCAGGGCCACTGGACGATCGCCCAGTTCATTTCAGAGATGACCTCGGCCGTGTGGAGCCGGCCGACCACCGAAGCCGTGTCGAGCGCGGACATCGCAGTCGCACTGGTCACTGTCGGTGAAAGACATGCACTCAACCATCTGGTCGGACACTTCCTGGTCGAACTCCAGAAGCTGACCGCTCAGCTCAACCGAGCCAAGGACGAGACCAGCGCCGAGCGGCAACGAGCGGACCGCTCGGAGGCCGACAATCTTGCTCTTCGCGAAGCCCTTGCGTCGGAGCGGTCACGCAGCGAGAGCCTGGCGGATCAGGTCACCGCTCTGACATCTGACATTGAGACCGAGCGCACCAACCGTTTCGTCGACAACAGCCACATGGTCGACGACTACGAGATTCTGCGGACCCAGGTGATCCGGCGGCTGGGCAGCCAAGTCGCACTCCTCAGCGATGGCCTTCACGCCCTGCGTAGCGGCAGCACACCCGTGGCGGAAGAGTTCGTCGATCGCGCGTTGACATCGATCCACCAGGAAGTCGCAAGGCTCAAGGAACTCGGAGGAACACGGTGATCGTCGGCTTCGACTTCGGGACCACCAACAGCCTGGTATCAGTGGTCGTCGGCGACCGTGTCATCGACGTGCTCGACGAGGAAGGCATGCCCCACCCGTCCGTCGTCCGCTACGAAGGCGAGGAGGTCATCGTCGGGCGGGAGGCCCGGCACGCCCTCGAAGAGGCTGGCGTCGGCGTCTACGGCAACACGGTCAAGTCGCCGAAGTTTCTGCTCGGCGAGGAGGTCATCACCGTCGGCGGCGTAGAACGGAACCCGATCGACATTGTCGCCGACGTCATCCGTTTCGTGCGGAGCGAGTCACTCAGAAGCGCGCAGCGGCGGGCACTCGGACAGCTCGACCGCGCGGTTGTGACGATTCCCGTCAATATGAATGGCCCCCGGCGCGCTGCTCTGCGGGAAGCGTTCGCTCGGACCGGCATCACCATCGCCCAGTTCGTCCACGAACCACTGGCGGCGCTCTACGGGCACCTTCGCGGCTCTGCCGACCCGAAGGGGTTGACGAGGAGCTTGATGAAGCGCGACATCCTCGTCGTCGACTGGGGTGGCGGCACACTCGACCTCACATTGTGCCGGCTCCAACCAGGCCGCATTCTCCAACTTCGCAACGGCGGCACCGACGAGGTCGGCGGCGACAGATTCGACCTGGTCATCCGCGATGAGGTCGTCAAACGCTTCTCACTCAAGAACGGCATCACCGACAGCGATCACCCATCGCCCGAGGCCAGGCGCAGATTGCTGCAGGATGCCGAGCGCAACAAGATCGCACTTTCCGAGCGCACGAACGTCACGTTCTACCGGCCGGGCTATTTCCCTGAGTCCGGGAAGACCCTTGAGTATTCGCTAAGCCGCCAGGAACTCGAGGAGATCACCCGGCCCCTCGTGGTCGGCGGAATACGCCACATCGAGTCGCTCCTGGACAGCGTGAACATGTCGCCTGCGCAGGTGTCACTATGCCTGGTCGCCGGCGGTATGGCCGCCATGCCCAGTGTCCGTGGCCGGCTCCACGAGCTGTTCGGGCCAGAGAAGGTCGTCGTACCCAGCAACAGCGCCACACTCATCTCCCAGGGCGCCGCGTGGATCGCGAAGGACTCTCAGCGGCTGGTCCTGGCCAAGCCGCTGGAGCTAGAGATGGCACGAGGCTCGCGCCTCCCGCTGCTACACGCCGGCACTGAGATGCCTGGCGACGGCGAGGTCCGAAACGTGCGAATCCACCTGTACTGCACGGACCCCTCTGACGGCGTCGTCAAGCTGCCCATCGAGGCGCCCACGGCACTGTCCGACCATCCGCAGGCCAGCGACCCTCGGACCAATCTGGGTGTGGTCACCGTTCAGGTTGACGATAAGGCGCCACCGCTGACCGAGAGACTCGAACTCGACGTCATGGTCGACGACGACCTGATTCTCGAGGTGACGGCCACGTCGAGCCAGAAGAAGGACCGGCGAAGCGCACAGTTCCACGACCTGGAGTTCGGAATCGGGCTCCCAGAGTCATCGACCGCCGAGAAACCACCCCCGAAGCCGAAGCGGCGCACACCCCAGCAGCGCGCCCACGGTGTGGGTATACGCGCCAACAGCGCGGTCGAGAAGGACCAGTCACTCGTGCCTGGTGACGTCCTGTACAAGCACAACCCGCGGGCATTCGCAAGGATGCCCGGCACCGACCAAGCAACCCAGCAGCAGTTGCTCGAACACCTCTACTACCAGCCCTGCGCGGTCTGCAAACGTCCCTGGGGGCACGAGGCATGCCGATGCGGCTCAACCCCGAGCCGGTCAACCGGCAAAGCCGGTCGCCCAACGCGACGATAACGGGAACTTCGGACGAGTCACTACGGGAGCGGGCTATGGATGACGAGGAAGCTGATCAGCGACGGAGACGGCTTGGAGGTTATCGGGGGACCTGACGGCTTTCGCGGAACCCGCAACATCCCGATCACAAGGCGGCGGATTTGCCCGCGATTCTGGCGGCGACCGCGTCGGCTGCGTCTTGGTGCATCTGCTTGGTGACGCTTTGGTATGTGTCGCGGGTCAATGTGGTGGTTGAGTGCCCGAGCTGCTCGGACACAACCTTGACGTCGATCCCCGCGTCCAGTGCGATGGTCGCCGCCGAGTGCCGTAGGTCGTGCAGCCGTACCGGTGGCATCCCAGCCTTCCGGGCCAGCAGCCGGAACCGCGCGCTGAACGCGTTCGGATGCCACGGCTGCCCGTCGGGGCGAACGAAGAAGAGCCCGGTGTCCGGCCATGCCTCCCCGGCGGCGAGCCGCCACGTCGCGCGAAGCGCCCTGTACGCCGTGAGCGCTCGAACGGTGTCAGCGTCGAGGGCGATGTCACGGTTCCCGGCCCGGCTCTTCGGCGGTTTCTGGATGGTCCGGTGGCCCATGATGGCGATCTGGTTGTTGATGGTCAGTTCGCGCTTGGCGAGCCGTACCTCAGTGTCCCGCAGGCCGACGGTTTCACCTCGGCGGAGTCCGCGGTACGCCATCAGGTGCAGCATCGGGTGGATCACCTGGTCGTGGTCGGCGACGTAGTCGAGGAATGTGGCGACCTGTTCGGCGGTCCAGACCATGACCGGCCCCGGGACCTCGCCGGTGACCCGCCACCGTTCGACGCGTTCGTCCTCCCACACGATCGGCAGGGCGCGGTCGGCGGGTGTCTTGACGAGCATGGCGGGGTTGGAGCCGACGATTAGTTCGTCGGCGAGGGCGTCGTTGATCGCCTTGCGTAGTACGGCTCGGATGTGGTGCCGGGTGACCGGCCCGGTGGGGCGGACTCGTGCGACGGTCCTGCGCACGGCCGGGTCAGGGCTGGCTTTGAGTGAGCGGATCTCGGCGTTGCGGTGTTCCATGGCGACGAACATCGCCCGTAGGTGGCTGGTGCGCAGTTTGTCGAGGGGTACGTCGCCGAGGTGCGGGATGAGGTGGTTCCGGACGATCGACTCGTACCCGTGGATGGTGTTGATGTCGGCGGTGAGGTGTTCGAGCCAGGTGGTGAGGTACTCGCCGACGGTGGGCATGTCGCCGAGGGGTCCGTCGCCGCGCAGGCGTTGGCGGACGCGGTCGACGTCGGGGAACGGGAGGCGGTGGCGTACCGCGTTCTGGATGACGTCGCCGATCTCGATCTGGCGGCGGCGGTCGCGGCCGGCGAGCGCGAGCAGGGCGCGGGCGTGGTCGCGTTCGGCGACGGCCTGCTGGCGGGTGGCGATGCCGGAGCGGCGCAGCAGCCGCCGTTGCCCGTCAAGCGTGGGTGGGAGTTCGAGTTGGTACGCCCAGTGGCCGTGCTGGGGGTTCCAGGAGCGGTTCGGGCGGCGGAGCTGGGGGCAGTGGGTGCCGTACGGCTTGTCGGTGTGTGGGTCGCGGCAGCCGCAGCGTTTGAAGATGCTTCCTTCTGCCATGGTCGGTGGTGTGCTCCGATCAGGGTGGGCAACGGTTTGTCGTGGTCCATCGACGCTCGCCTCGCCAGCGTGTTCAAGTCGTGGCGAGCGAGCGCCGGCGGTTGCTTACGCGTCGAGGTGGATGGCGGCGAGCAGCGGCGCGGTCGGTACGCGGTAGACGGCGCCGACCTTGAGCAGCGGCACCGGGAACGCGCCACGGCGGGCGAGCTTGTACGCGGCGGACCGCGAGATGCCGAGGATCTCCGCGGCGGTGGTGAGGTCCGTGGTCGGCCCGAGCGCCCGGAGCCGCTCGGGAGTCCAGGCGCTACGCGCGGACATATGAGTACCCGCCGTCGGCGACGGCCTCGTCGGACGGCCGCTGCGGGTCGTGGATCGGGTGCACCGACGGGTCGAGCTGCTCCGCCTCGGGGAGTTCGTGCAGGGCGAGGCGTTCGCCGCGGACGTGCCAGGCGAGTTCGCCGGGGCGGCTGGTCGCGACGGTCAGCCCTCCTGAGTGGCGTCCGAAGCGGTCCGGGTCGTCGGTGGTGACGAGCAGCAGGCTGACACCGGTGTCGGCGGCGAGGCAGCGGTACCGGCGCAGCCAGCGCGACGGCGGTCCGCCAGGGTCGCGCTGGTACCAAAACCCGATGCGCTTGCCGCGGTGCAGGTACTCGCCGTACGGAGCGGGTACGGACCGCCAGGCCCGAAGGTCAGTGCCGGCCTGCGTGCGGGCATGGGCGGCCAGGTCGACGAAGAACTGGTTGACGGTGAGATCCGGCTCGCCGGGAACGGGCCGGCGCAGCTGGACGCCGAACCGCCCGAGCAGCCAGGTCGAGTCGACGCGGACGAGCCAGCCGCGGCGGGCCAGGGTCCGCAGCCGCCGCCCAGCGCCGGCTGACGTGGAGTCGTAGCCGAGCGCGGTGAACTGCTCGGTGGTCAGGGCCCGGTGCTCGGCGAGCATGTCGATGGCCCAGCGGTCGCGCGGCATGAGGCCGCGCAGGTCGGTGAGGGAGAAGGTGGTCTTCACGGTTGTGCGCCTCCGGTAGGAAGGTCAGCGAGGGTGAGCGGGCCGGGGTGGCCGTGCAGCCACCAGGGCCCGGTGGCGGGGTGGGTGCCGGGGACGCGGGCGGCGGTGGCGACCGGTGCCCCGAGCGGGCCGAGATCGGCGAGCCGCTGGTGCAGGTGGTGTTCACGATCGGGGGAGTGCAGCCACAGCAGCACCGGCCACGCCGGCCCGCCGAGCGCCGTGAACCGGGCGTACCCGGCGACCTTGCGCAACAGCTCGGTGAGGGGTTCGCCGCCGGTGTCGTACTCGAGGAAGAACGGCACCCCGGACCAGACGCCGTGCCCGTCAGGGCGGATGAGGGTCTGCGTGATGAGCTCCACCCGGTCGCCTGGTCCGGCGAACGCGCCGGGTGTGCTGCACCGCGACTCGGGCCACCACCGTTCCAATGCGTGTGGGGAGTGGCCGGCGAGTTGGGTGAAGAAGCCGTTGACCCCGAGGCGGTGCTGCAGGATCCGGGAGGCGGTCCAGCGGCGGCGGATCGCCTTGGCGTATCCGGGTCTGGGTATCGGCTCGTCGCGTTGCGCGGCGACGACCTCGGCGCCGAGCTGGTCGATGACGTAGTGGAACGGGTACGAGCCGCCCTCGGCCCGGAACGGCCGGAACCGGTCCACCACCTTCAGCGCGGTGAGCCGGTGCAGGCGGTGCTGTGCGAAGTCCAGCGACGGGAACAGCGCCTCAGCGATCTGCCCGGTCGTCAGGACCCCGTGGTCGTAGAGCCAGTCGAGGAGTTGATGGTCACGGGCAGTCAACACCGACTGCACCCGCAAGACCTGATCAGGCACGGTGATTCCCTTCATCTGGTACAGGGGGAGAGGGGGAACACAACGTGTCTCTGAGCCGCCGCACGAACGGCGGGACGGGCCACGTGCTGCAGGGACAGCGGCCGGCGACCTCCGTTGCGGGGTCCGGATCAAGACGGACGCCATGACGGCGGTCAACAAGGACGCCAGCACCGACGGCAAAACGCCTACCGACCTCACGGGGGCCGTGGTTGACGGCGGCGGCACCTGCTCGATCGGTCCGCGGGGACCGTCACCGACCGTCGAGCCCCTCATCCCCCTATCCGCCTTTGTGAGCGCTGGCGAACACCCCCCACCGCTCACAACCGCTCACAGGCGTTCCGGGCCGGGTTTGTGAGCGCGCCGTGAGTCGCTGTGAGCGCCGGACCGGGCTCCCTGTGAGCGTCACGTGGTACGGCAGGATCCGCCTTGTGAGTGCGTGCGAGCTGCTGTGAGCGCCGGGCGTGCGAGCCGCTCACACCGGAATCGGCCGCTGTGAGCGGTTGTGAGCGCCGACGGGCCGGTCAACGCGCGGCCGTCGTGTCACGCGGACTGCTGACTACCGGCGGCAGAGCGTGGACATGCACACGTCAACGACGAGCATCAATGACATCACTCGCGTGTCATCGCTGCGTCAACGACACAAGTCGATGTCAGGAGCCGCCTGTCACGGCGCGCCGCCGGATGTCACTCGCGTGTCAATCCACTCGCGCGCAACGCGCGGTGGGTCGATGTGACATGTCACCCCCGACGAGACGGCATGTCAAACAGCAGGTGAGGCATCAATTAACCTTGATGGAGGGCTACACCGCGGCGGTCATGTCAGCCGTGACACCGCGGAATGTCGGCGAAGATCATCGATTGACATCGCCGCAAGCTTGGGCGTGACACGCCCCGCTGTCACAGTCGCCGCATTCGATGTCATTCCCCGGTGACACGATCCCCGCCAGTGTCGCGTCACGCGCCGGTGACGATGTCACAGCGCTGTCCACGCCGCGTGTCACAACCGTCGCGTCCCGTGCCGGTCCCCCTGCCGGCGGTGGTGCCGCGACGGCCGGCCGAATCATGTCCATCGACAGCGACGACTTGACTCCGTGGCAAAGGCGAGCGTTCATCGACGTCCAGCCATCCCGGAAATTCACCGGCAGGGGAGGACTCGTGTCAGACGTACCGCCGCGCCACGACCCAGCGACCGCAGGCAGCTTCGGCCAGCTGATCACCCGCCGTAGGCACCAACTCGGCCTGACCCAAGGCGACCTGGCAGACCAGCTGTGCGCCAGATCCGGACGCCCGACCTTCACCCGCCACGAAATCTCGCGGTACGAACGCGGCCTGCGCATCCCGACCACACCGCTGCTGACCGCCATAGCCGACTCACTCGATCTTCCCATGGCTGTCCTGCGCCGGACCGCAGCCGCCGACCGGAAACGCCGGCACGCGGGGAGCCGACGTTGAGCGCCACCCACCGGGTCGTCCGCCCATCCTGGACCTGCGCCGCCGACGGACTTCCATGGCCGTGCACCGAGGCGCAGCGGAGCCTGCGAACCAACGACCCGGCCATGCTGCGCCAGACCATGGCCAACCTCATGGCCATCGCCCAACGAGAGCTGGACGACACCGACCCCGCAACGCTGTACCGGCGCTTCCTCGCCTGGACCCTCGAACCCGACCAGCGATGCGCCATCTGCGGCAGCCGCCGCCACGCCGTGATCCCCGGCGTACCGCCGCGCCTCATCCCGTGCGACGGCCTACGAGCAGTCGTTGCCGACAGCGACCGACCCGCGTGATCGTCGAACGCGGCGACGGTGGCAGTTGCCGATGGTCAGGCCTGGTCGTAGTGGATGTACGGATTCAGGACCTGCCGCTGCCACAGCTGGCTGCGCTCCGCCGCCGTCAGCTGCGCCTCATCGGCGGCGTCCTGCCACTCACGGCGGATGACCTCGATCTGGGCCTCGATGATCTGGTCGGCGTCTTGGCTGGAGAGCAGGAAGTCGGGCGCGGCCTTGCGGCACAGCCGCAGCTGGCTCGCACGTTCGCCGGGCACTCGGGTGATGTTCAGGGCCTGATTGGCGATCTCGCCGCTGCGCGGCTGGGGGCACAGGTCGTACGCGGGGGTCAGCGACAGCTGCGCGCCGTCCCAGAACGCGGCGTGGTTGCGCAGGTGATCATCGGTGTTGCCGATACAGACGTTGAAGACCATCCGCGCGAACAGCTCACGCAGATGCTGGCTGGGGTCGGTGAACTGCTTGCGGACCGCGTCCGCGAGATCCGGGTAGCCGGCGTGCCGCGCGCCCATCTCGTCCTCGCCCAGGATGGTCAGCGCCGAGACCATCATGCGCCGCTGCCCGGGTACCGCGGTGCGGTCGAAGCGTTCCACGAGCAGCACGCCGCGGCCGGCGCAACGGATGACCTCGCAAGCAGCGACGTTCAGGCCCACCCGCCGAGCCAGGATCATCCCGACGGCCTCCGCCTTGACCACGGGGTAGTAGTCACTCGTCGAGGACAACTTGGCGATCAGGTGGTGCCCCCGGTCGAGCACGGTGACCTTGGGACGCGCGCCACCGATGGACGTGCCCCGCGTCAACGCCTCGCCCAGCGCGGGTGACAGCGGCCGGCCCGCCTCGAGCGCCTCGGCGGCACCGATGAGCTCGGCCAGCTCGGCCGTCTCGTTCCGCGCGACGTACTCGGTGGCGCTGGCCTGGAAGTCCAGCCCGCCGACGCGGTCGGAGCCGGAGGTCAGCATGTACGTCAGCTCGTCCAGGGCCGCGGTGTCCGCGTCGCGGTCGAGGTGGCCGAACCGGCGAGCCAGGATGACGCGCCGACCCCACGCGTCAGGGCTGGCGTCGCGGAGGCAGCCCGCCAGCGGCAGGTTCCGCCGCGGTTCGATCGGCCCCTCCCGCAGCGGCAGCTCGGGCGCGTACAGCGGGACCGCGTCGGGACGCGCCAGGTAGCTCTGGCCGTACGCGAACACGTACCGGTCACCGTCCACGGCGACGACCCGGCCCGCGACCACCGGCTCCGTGGCGCCGGGCAGCCAAGCCCACACAAAGGCATCCCGCGGTGGTGCCATGCCGCTCCTCCGTACGAGGTCAGAAGTTGTCGTCGACGACGAGCGCCGGCTTCGTCACCCGAGCCGGCAGCAGGGCCAGCCGCTGCCTCGCAGCCGCGGCCAGGGCGGGCAGCTCCCGCTCGTCCGCACCGAACAACGGGACGCCGACAAGCACCGCGGCCTCGAACGCCAGGCCGACCGCCACGGTCGGCTCACCCCGCTCGAGACGCCCGATGGTGTGCGGCTGCACACCCACGCGCTCAGCCAGGTCCGCGACAGTCCAACCACGCCCCTTGCGGGCCGCGGCGATCTGGGACCCGAGCAGCACAACAGCAGCCCGAGTCGTCGGCATGTAGGACCTTGTTCGCTTTGCCATCACGCCCTCACCTTCGATAAAACAACGCTAACACTGCTTTGCAGTCGTTTTATCAACATCGACGAGTCCTGGCGCGCGTATCGCCAGTCCGTAGGTGAGGAGTGGCCAGCTATGCCATGTACTTGACGTACGTCGAGCGCGTCGCATGCTGGTCGGGAACGTTTGGGGGATCTCACGTCCGTTGCCGCGCATTTCGACAACTACTCAACCGCACGAGCGCACTTCAAGGACCTGCTCGACGCCGCGCGCCGCGGCCGGGTGGCGACCGTGCAACGGGAGACCGGCCGGGCTGCGGTCGTCGATGCCGAGCGACTGCGTGCCACCCTCGTCGGTGTCCTACCGCGGCCGCAGGTGGTGGCCGAGGACGGCGGCTGGTCGGTGTTCCTGCCCGGGGTGCCGATAGCCGCTGACGCGGCGACGTTCGACGAGGCGATCAAGGAGATGATCGTGGCGTTGCGGGAGTACGCCGACGACTGGCAGGAACACCTGCTGGACGCGCCGAACCGCCGGAACAACTGGGCGTTGGTCCAGGTGATCGAGCTCAGCGACGACATGCAGCTGCGCGAATGGCTGGTGGGCGCGGCCCGATGAGCTGGCCGGCACCGACACGCCAGGATCACCGGAAGCTCTGCGAGATCGAAGGAGGGGAGCCCACCCGGATCGTTCGTGGACCGACCAACACCGCCATGTGACAGACGAACTCGCGCGGCCCCAACATCTGGAGCCACACCATGCGCGGCCAACTCGACGTCACCGAGGACGTCTTCTTGAACTGTGTACGCGCTGGCATCACACCAGCCCGCGGCAAACCCAAAGCGCCAACAGCCGAACCGACCTCAGCAAGGTGGTGCACCTGCTCATCACCCGGGTCGGCCTCGCCGAACCAGACGTGGCGCGCATGGCCAAGGACGAAGCCGTCGCCGGCCCAACCAGCACTGGGCCGAAGACAGCTGACACACCCTGTGAAGGCCCACGAGCGCGATCTCAACCTGGCGAACTCCGTACGAGGTAGGTCGACGCGGCAGCACTGGCCCACACGCCTTCACCAGCTATTGAACCCTTTCGGCACTTGTCTAGCTAAGCGGCTTCGGCAGTCCACCCAGGGTCGACCCACCGACCGTCGCCTTCCACTCGACCGCCAGTGGCGCGTTGCTTCGCGCGTTTCGAGCCAGCCCGAGCTGCAACCGAACAACGCGGGTGACCGCCTTGTGCCCGTGGTTATTCCACGCTAATATTGCGTGGGTGAGCCTCCAGGACCCGCGTGGAACGCGACAAGAGTTGAGCAGTGTGCTGCGCGACGAGATCGCGTTGCTCGACGCTTTGCTCGAGGTCCTCACGGACCCGTCGACGGCCACCGCGGAGATCGCGTCTGCGATTGCCGGCCTGGAGCAACGCGGCGAGCAGCGTGGTCGGCTCCTGCGCAGCCTGCGGGAGGAGGTTACCGAGGAGCGGATGCGGGAGGAGGAGCGTTCCGTCCGTCAGTACGTGCTTCGCGCGCTCAGTGAGGTCGGTGTGCCGCAGAACGCTGGCTTCATTCAGGAATACGTTTGGGCACGCGAGACGGTCGATCTCAACACCCGAGGCTTTGGGGCGCTTCGGCGCGACGAGCGGCGTTCCTGGAGCCGTTCCGGTGGCGCACGTGTTGCCTACATCGTTCCTGCCCTCGACGCTGCCGGCCATGCGATGTCCCGTTGGTTGGCGAGGTCGGATTGGCCTTTGGAGACGCGCATCGTCACCGTGCCCGACGGCGAACGCCTGCTGGACGTCCACAAGGTGCGGGCGCTGTTGGATGCCCGCGGCTCGCGGGAGCCGCAGGCTCTAGGGGATCCACTGGCCCCCCTGATCGAGCGGTACGCACGGGAGGTGCTCGACATCGCTCCTCCATCCGGTGACCGAACGGCGGGCTGGAGTGACTGGGCCGCTGACGTCGCCCGGCAGGTCGATGCGCGACTTGCACAACTGAGTGACGTGGTCGCCGAGGCGCAACGGGTAGCGACCGCATCGGTCACCGCGCTTCCCAGGGAATCCCAACTCTGGGGAGCGAGAAGATCTCAGTGACCAATCCACAAACGGCGATGCGAGGCTTCAGAATGCGCGAGCTCACGTCGGAAGAGCGCCTCAAAATGCAGCAACTGCGGCTGCGGGACTACTGGTCCGCGCGCGCGGTCGGCGCCGAGATCGAGGCCTCGGGTCCTGCCACCGCAAATCAGTCCCTCGACCTACCCCAGCAGTGGAGATTGACCGGTGGGCTCACCCTGGCACCGTGGCAGCGCGAGGCGGTCGACGCGTGGTTTTCCGCCGGCGGTCGGGGGACGATCAAGGTCGTCACCGGTGCGGGCAAGACCGTGGCCGCACTGGCCGTCGCCGAGCGCCTCCAGAGGGATGTGCCGCAACTGCGGGTGGTGATCGTCGTTCCGACGATCGTTCTCATGCAGCAGTGGCACGAGGTGCTGGTGTCCCGCTCAAACCTTCCGCCGACCGCGATCGGCCGTCTGGGCGGCGGGCACTCCGACGACTTTGACGCCCAGAAACGGGTTCTTGTCGCGGTCCTGTCGTCGGCCCGTAAGTCGTTGCCAACGATGGTCAGGAAGTCCGCCGTCGGCGACCGGCTGCTCTTCGTCGCCGACGAGTGCCATCGCCTCGGCGCGCCAGAGATGTCGGCGGTGCTCGAAACCCCCCGACGGTTCTCTTTGGGGCTCTCGGCGACACCCGAGCGGGACGACGATCCATCCGGTGCGGCCATGGATGCCGACAGCGACCGTGAGATTGGCGACGTGGTCTATGAGATGTCATTTGCCCAGGCCATTGAGCAGGGCGTGCTGCCGCCCTTCGATGTCCAGCACTTCGGCCTGTCACTGAGCGCCGACGAGGCGCGCCAGTATCAGGCACTCACCCACTCGATCAACGATGCTCGCCGGGAACTGATCGCTGCCGCGCCACCATCGCAACGGCAGAATCTCATGGCATGGGCCCGGCGCTCCGCCAAACGGCGAGTCGGGGACCAGGGCGAGGTCGCGGCGAGATTCGTCGCCGAAACGACGCGACGCAAGCAACTCCTCTACCGGGCGGGAAGCCGCCTCGACGCAGCCCAGGAACTCGTTCTGAGCGCGCTGCGGGAGCGCGCCGACGCCAGAGTGATCCTCTTCCACGAGAGCATCGAGGAGGTCGGCGTCCTGTTCGACCGGCTCGGGTCGGCCGACGTGCCCGTGGTCATGGAGCACAGCGAACTCCCGCAGGAGCTCAGGGACCGGAGCCTGGAACTGTTTAGGGCCGGCGACGCCAAGGTGATCGTCTCCGCACGGTCACTCATCGAGGGGTTCGACGTCCCGGAGGCGGATCTCGGCATCATCGTCGCCTCAACGAGCTCGCCGCGCCAGCGCATCCAGAGCATCGGCCGGGTACTGCGCAAGCACCGGGACGGCGACGGCGCCGACAAGTCGTCCCGGATCTGTGTGCTGTTCGTTCGCGGCACCGTGGACGAAGCGATCTACGAGCGCGAAGACTGGGGCAAGCTCGTCGGGGTCGACCGGAACCGTTACTTCGCCTGGGACCTCCCTGCACAACCAGTTGAACTGCCTGGTCCGCCACGGAACCCCCTGCCGAGCGAGGTCGAGATCGACTTCGGTCAGCTGCGGGAGGGTGACGCATACCCGGGGCAATACGAGGGCGACGAGTACTCGGCGACCTCTGCTGGCAACGTGCACGATGCGGACGGGCGGGTCGCCGCGAACCCGCAGAAGGTGCCCGCGATCGTCACTCGGCTCAAGGGCCAGGCCGGCCGGTTCCGAGTGACGCGGCAGGCCCGCGCGATCCTGGTCCTGGCCCGAGACAGCGACGGCAGTTGGGGCACCATCTACGGCGGGTTGCTGGCCGAGGCGTTCAGCTTCAGAGATGCCGCCGACCAAATCATAGATGTCGATGTCATGGGCATTCAGCCCGGAGATGCCTACCCCGGACCGGTGGAACCAGCGGAGGAGTTCCGCTTCCGTCAAAGGGCCGGCGGCGTCATCGCGAAGCGCGTACCCCGCGGTGAGGTGTTCGCGCTCGGACCGGCCGCCGAGCAACTCCTTATCGAGGTCCGACACCTGGCGAAGACCCGGAATACCCTGTCGCGGGTCCTAGTTAACCGCCTGCGACACGCATTCTGGTTCGAGAATGGCGAACCGAGATTCATCACCGCGCTCGATGAAGACCTGACGTTCCCTGAAATGCCGTGAGTTCGACCGTACACACGACTGCACGCCCCACACCTCCACCTGATCCCAAGGAGGATCGCGCTCGATGAGCACCGTCATCTCCCCGTTCACCGGAAACTGCCCGAAGAACGTGTCCAAGGACGCGAAGTACGCCATCCGAACCAGTCCGCGCGGCCCGGTTGTCGCCCTTACCTATCAGCACCCGAATGGAGAGCGCTGGCTGGCCACGACGGCGGACCACCCCGACCTAGTACACATGGTCAACCGGGTGAAGGTCGAGATGGGCTATGCGCCGAACGGCCCCTTCTACATCAACGAGCACTCGCAGGTGATTGTGCCCGTAGCGATCGGCGGGGACACAACCTACTACCTTGCCGACGAATATGACCTGGCCCTCGAGTTCGAGTTTGAGGGCAACATTCTGAGCGGCAACGCGCTCGACGATAATGGCGACGCCCTAGAGCCGGGCGACCCGTGGACTGGACCGCACCCCGGCATCCCCTATGTGCTCAAGTCTGGCAAGGCGGAAATCTACTATATGGCGACGCCGCGCCCCAACGTAGAGCGGCCGGAGTTGCTGAGCTCACACGTCGGTAAGGACCTCACCCGAGTCATTGCGGAGCGGGTCCGCCGCGTTAAGGGCTGGGATGGCGGACGGTTCTACGTCAACGAGTGGCGTGAGATGTTCGCGCCGGTCAATGGCGGGACCGGATGGGAGTACATCTACATCGGCCACCTCGCCGAGAACGACCCATGGTTTCCGAAACCAATCTGCTGATCGTCCGTCAGGCGCTGGGTGCCGATGACTACCCTCGGCATCTGGCGCGATCTGGCGCTTAGTACGTACCAGCGAGGACCAGCGGCTCGTCGCTTTTGTGGGTGGTCCCGGCGCCTGCGGTGGGCGACCATGCAAGCGTGCCGTTGAGCGTGCGGCCTTCATAGATACGGAACGCGGCATCGATCGTCGAGTTCCTCATGCCTGGCCGCCAGTACGCCGTCCACCGCCAGGCCCGTAGCCATAGGCCAAGCAGCGAGGCGCCAAGCGGATGCTGTCAGTGCGCCGGCTCACCAGCTGGCGAATGCGTCGCCTACTCGATGTCTACGGTTCTCAGCTTCGGCAGGCGGCCTTCTCAGGCCACGTTGAGCTGGATGTTGCCGATACGGGCGACAATATCGAGTTGGCCGCCGAGTCCGACCACATAAGCCCTCAGCGTCTCCAGGCCGACGGCGTCGCCGTTCTCGATCTGGCTGATGCGCGCCTGCGTCAGTCCGGTCGCTTCGGCCAGTTGGGCCTGAGTCATGCCGAGTTGCTTGCGGATGTCAGCCAGTTGAGCGCCGCTGACCGATGCCAGCATCTGCTCTCGCATTTCCCGGCGCCGGGTGACTCGCTCGGTGCTGTCCCAGGTCGGGTCGGCGGCACGAGCCTTGGACTTGACGTCCCGCCAGTTCGAAGCTTCGGTCATGACTGGCCCTCCTCTTTCAGTGCTGCGAGATGGTCGGCATACCGAGAGTCCGCGAGCGGGATCGCTTTGCGGTACCACGTCTCCCACCGCCCGGACTTGTCCCCTGCTACCAGGAAGATCGCCTCACGTGCAGGATCGAACGCGAAGACCATCCGAACCTCGGAACGGCCGGCAGAGCCTGGCCGCAGCTCCTTCATGTTCTGGTACAGGCTGCCTTTCAGCCGGTCAACCAGCGGCCGGCCGAGTGCCGGCCCCTGCTCGGCCAGAACGTCGATCGCCTCCGCCACGAGGTCTGCTGTCACCACGTCGGTGCGACACAGTTCCAGGAACCATTCCTCGACCTCGGGATGCAGCCGGACCTCCCACATACCAGCAGTATAAGCCAGACTTATATTCTGGCTCCAGCGGCCACGCACCAACTCGACGAGTGATCGGCGAAGCGAACCGTCCAGGGTCACTGCGAACCAACCGGGCATACCGGACGGACCCCGCCCATCGCAAACGCCGATTGTGTGATCGGCCCCCGCCTCCACCAGCCCGAACGAATCCAGGTCACGCCGGGGCGGGATATGCCGACGCAGGTCAGCGTGGGCGTCGGTACACTGTGCTCCGCGCCCTCGTAGCTCAGGGGATAGAGCAACGGTTTCCTAAACCGTGTGTCGCAGGTTCGAATCCTGCCGGGGGCACCAGGTCACAGGCTTATGGCACGTTCTTCCTGATCTTGCGTGCCATTCGCGTGCCACTAGCCTTCCTGGCCACCTGACCATCGCGATGAGCAGGGTACCGACCGCGAGGTCGACGATGTTGTTGGCGAGGCGGTCGGTGACCATGCCGCGGACGGTGAAGCCGCCGTCGACGGTGACCGCGACCGTGGCGTAGAGCAGGTGCAGCAGCCCGGCGCTCAGCGCAGCAGGCGCAGCGGCGCGGTCTCGGTAAGGGCGTTCGGGAAGCGGCGGTGGAGCGCGATCGCTGCGCAGGTCGGTGTCGGCGGCAGCACGATGAAGTGCGGCATCGTGCCTCGCGCGAAGCACTATTCTCGCTTGCTATGGGCCGGCGGCGGGAGGGGTGGGCCGGGCCAGGGGTGTGGGTGAAACTGGTCCTGCTGGTGCTGCCGGTCGGGGCGCTCTGGTTGTGTGCGTTGCCGCGGACCGGGGGTGCGGGGGTGGTGGCCGGGGCGGACGCGCTCGCCGCCGTCGCCGTCGCGGCGCTCGCCCGGGCGCCGCGGCCCGCGATGGTCGTGGCCGCGGGGTCGGTGCTCGCCGACGTGGTGTACCGGGGGGCGCCGGAGCCGGCGGCGTTGTGGGCGCCGTTCGAGTTCGTGGGGCTGGGGGTCCTGCTGGTGGCGCTCGCAAGGCGGGCGCCCGCGCCCGCCGGGGTCGCCGTCGGGGTGGCGATGACGGCGCTGCCGTTGCGGATGTCGCTGCACGTGCCGGGGGACCGGGTCGAGGCGTCGGTGCTGCTGGTGAGCGCCGCGTTCGGGGCGACGGTGTGCGTGGCCGGCGCCGGGCTCTACCTGCGGCTCGGCGACCACCGCAGGCGCGAGGCCGAGGAGCGGGCCCGCCGCGCGCACCGGCTCGACCTGGCCAGGGACCTGCACGACCTGGTCGCGCACGAGGTCACCGGGATCGTGGTCGCGGCGCAGGCGGCGGGGCTGGCGGAGATCGAGGCGGCCGGCCTGCGCGCCCTGGACGGGATGGACCGGATGGTCAGCGCGCTGCGGGGGCCCGCGTCGCAGCGGGTCCTGGGCGTCGGGGACCTGCCGGAGGTGGTGGAGCGCTTCGGTGCGACCGGTCCCGCCGAGGCACATCTGTACATGACGGAAATCCCGGCGATGTCGGCCGAGGCTTCGAAGGCGGCCTATCACGTCGTGATCGAGGCGCTGACCAACGTCCGCCGGCACGCCCCGGCCGCGACCGGGGTGACGGTGACCGTGAGCGTCGCGGACGGCCGGGTCGGGCTGGTGATCGTCAACGACCGCAGCGGATCGACGGCGGTCAGGGACGGCGGCGGGAGCGGGCTCGCCGGCCTGCGGGAGCGGGTCGAGGCGCTCGGCGGCGAGCTGCACGCGGGGGCGCGGGACGACGGCTGGCAGGTGACCTGCCACCTGCCAGCCGGTCAGGTCACGCGTCGCTGGTGAGTGTGATGAGCAGGATGGCCGCGAAGACCAGGATGAACGGCATGAGCAGCCCGATGATGCTGATCGGCCGGGCGAGCAGCCGCTTGCCCGGGTTCATCGGCTGGCGGGCGCCGCCGTACGGCGAGGGCTGCGGCGGCGCGAGGTTCGCGACCTTGCGCCGGTTGATGATGTTCCAGAGCACGACGAACGGCGTGATGAAGAACGAGCCGTAGCTGTACCACCCCTGGATGAGGGTCTTCGACGTCATCTCGCGGAACGTGGCCATGCCGCAGTCGCGGCAGAACGGCCCGTCGACGTGACGGAACTGCATGACGATGATCAGGCCCCGGTGCCCGCGGAACTTGGTCTGCGCGGTCGGGACGTTGTTGCAGAACCGGCAGGGGGTGAGCTGCGCGGCCTGTTGTTGCTGCTGAGCCGAGATGGCCATGGTTCATTCCTCCCGTGGAAGCGGCAACAGGCTACGGCATCCCACCCGCACGTGGGGGGCGCTTTTCTCTCCCGTTCGGCAGATGTGCCCACCGCGGGCGGCCGCGAGGCTGGACCCATGCTTGAGCTGATCGACATCACCAAGGTCTACAAGGGGCAGAAGCGCGCGGTCGACGGCCTGACGCTGCGGCTCGGGCCCGGCCTGGTGGGGCTGCTGGGGCCGAACGGCGCGGGCAAGTCGTCCCTGCTGCGCATCGCGGCGACGGTCACCCGGCCGACCCGGGGGCAGGTCCGCTTCGACGGCGCCGACGCGGTCGCCAGGCCCGCCCCGCTGCGAAGAGCGCTCGGCTACCTGCCGCAGGACTTCGGCGTGTACCCGCACCTGACCGGCCACGAGTTCCTCACCTACCTGGCGGCGGTCCGCGGCCTCTCGCACCGGTCCGCCCGCGCCCGCGTCGGCGAGCTGCTCGACCTCGTCAACCTCGCCCACGCCGCGAAGCGCCCCCTCGGCGGCTACTCCGGTGGCATGCTGCGCCGGGTCGGCATCGCGCAGGCGCTGCTCGCCGACCCGCGGGTCATCGTCGTCGACGAGCCCACCGCGGGCCTCGACCCCGAGGAGCGGGTGCGCTTCCGCAACCTGCTGAGCGACCTGTCCGCGGACCGGTCCGTGCTGCTGTCCACGCACATCGTCTCCGACGTCGAGTCGGTCGCGACCAGGATCGTCGTCATGGCCGCCGGCCGGATCCGGTTCGACGGCGACCCCGGCGACCTGGTGCGCAGCGTCGCGGGGCACGTGTGGGAGCTGCCGGTCGCCCCCGCCGACCTGCCGGGCGTCCAGCAGCGCATGCCGGTGACCAGGCAGATCCGCACCGGCGGCCACGTCAGGGTCCGGGTGCTCGCCACGCAACGCCCCGCCCCGGACGCCGCCCCCGTCGCGCCGGACCTCGCCGACGCCTACCTGGCGGTGACCCGGTGACCGCCGTCGTCGGCCTCGCGGTCGCCGACTTCCGGGAGCGGGTGCGCCGCCCCGCGTACCTCGTGATGCTGATCTCGGCGGTCGGCCTGGGCTGGCTGGCGGTGCCGCCGACCGACGCCCGCTGGGTGGTGCTCGACGCCGGCGGCTACCGCGGCACCTACACCAGCGCCTATGTCGGCCTGGTGACCGCCCTGACCAGCGCGTTGTGGCTCACGTTCGTCGGGTTCTACCTGGTCCGCGACGCCGTCGCCCGCGACGTCCGCACCGGGGTCGGCCAGCTGCTCGCGGCGTCGCCGCTGCGCACGCCGGTGTACCTGGCCGGCAAGTTCGCCAGCAACCTGCTGGTGCTCGGCTCGATGGCGGCGACGCTCGCCGGCACCGCGCTCGCGCTCCAGCTGCTGCGCGGCGAGTCGCGGACCGTCGACCTCGTGGGGCTGCTCACGCCGTTCGTGTTCCTGGCGCTGCCGATGCTGGCCGTGACGGCCGCCGCGGCGCTGCTGTGGGACGCGACGCCGGTGCTGCGCTCCGGCTTCGGCAACATCCTGTGGTGCTTCGTGTGGATGGTCGGCGCCATCGGCGGCCAGTCCGCGTCGGCACCGCTCGGCGGGATCGGTGTATCGCAGCTGGCGGGCACGATGCCGGCGACGTCCGACTCGTTCGGCCTGGGTCTGATGTACGTGGACACTCCACTTCGGACGTTCGACTGGCCGGGCCTGCCGCTGGATGCGCCGTTCGTGGCCGGCCGGGTCGCGCTGACCCTGCTCGCGGTGGCCGTGGCCCTGCTGCCGGCGCTGTGGTTCCACCGCTTCGACATCGCGGCCCGCGGCCCCGCCACGGCGGTCTCCGCCGGTGAGCCGAGGACCGTCTACAAGGGACTCCCGCAGACGCCGGCGGTGGCGACCGGGTCCGCGGTGCGGCTGCCGTTCGCCGAGCTCCGCGTCCTGCTGCGGGGAACGCCCTGGTGGTGGTGGACCGGTGCGGCGCTGCTGGCCCTGCTGGGGCTCGCCTCCCCGGTCGATCCCGGCTCCGTGCTCGCCGTCGTGTGGATCTGGCCGGTGATCCTGTGGTCGCGGCTGGGCACCCGGCGCGAGGCGGGGGCGATCCTCGCGGCGTATCCCGGTCCGCGCCGGCGCCTTCTCGCCGAGTTCGCCGCGGGTGTACTGCTGGCGGCCGGCACCGCCGCGCCATCGGCGATCCGGATGGCCGCCGAGGCGGACCTGGCGGGCCTCGCGGCGTGGGCGGCCGGCGCGCTGTTCATCCCGGCGCTCGCCCT
The DNA here is from genome assembly GCF_040654975.1 of Dactylosporangium sp. NPDC050588. Lineage (NCBI taxonomy): Bacteria > Bacillati > Actinomycetota > Actinomycetes > Micromonosporales > Micromonosporaceae > Dactylosporangium > Dactylosporangium sp. NPDC050588. The sequence goes on from NZ_JBFAJA010000011.1 coordinate 79,723, forward strand.
GGCCCTCGGTACCCTCACCGGCGCCGCACGCACCTTCCAGGCGGTCTACACGATCCTCTGGTACATGCTGATCAACGACGTCGCGGCGGTGGACTTCATGGGCGCCCTGCCCTCGGGCGGCCCGCCGCCGGCTCTGGTCGCGGCCTCGGCGCTGGCGCTGCTGGGAATCGTGTTCTTCTTCCGGACCGGCAGAACATTCGGCGGCCGTGGAAGCGTCTGTTGGGGGTGACGTTCGAGGAGTTCGTGCACAGCAGGGGCGCGGCCCTGGTGCGCTTCGCCCGGTTGCTGACCGGCGACGAGCACCGGGCCGACGACCTGGTCCAGGAGGTCCTGGCCAAGGCGTTCGTGCAGTGGCGGCGGGTGTCGGCGGCGGAGCGCCCCGACGTCTACGTCCGCCGGATGCTGGTCAACGCCAACACCTCCTGGTGGCGCCGCCGCTCCAGCGGTGAGGTCACCGTCGCGCTGGTCGCCGCGCCCACCGCCGCCCCCGACATCGGGGTGGCGGTGGCCGAGCGGGACGCCCTGTGGCGGATGGTCCTCGCCCTGCCGGTGCGCCAGCGGGCGGTCCTGGTCCTGCGCTACTACGAGGATCTCGACGACGTCGCGATCGCGGAGATCCTCGGCTGCTCGGCCGTCACCGTCCGAACCACCGCGATGCGCGCCCTCACCACCTTGCGCGCCCGTCACCAGCCCTCTTCCTCCCGGAGCGTCTCATGAGCACCCAGCTCGAGCAGGACCTGGCGGCCACGTTCGGCGCCCACGACGGCGACGTCGTGGACACGTCCGCCCTCGCCGACGCCGCCGCGCGCCGCGGCCGCCGACTGCGGGCCCGTGCCTATGCGGTGCGCGGCGCCGCGCTCGTGGCGGTCGTCGCCGCCGCCGGCGCGGTCACCGTCTCGCGGTCCCCGGGCGTGCCCGGCCCGACCGGGCAGGCGTCCCAGAGCGTGGGTGCCGACTGGACCAGATACCCGCCGCCGGGCGGCTGGTCCGTCCCCGGCCTGCCCGCGATCGCGGTGCCCGCCGACCCGTCGAGGATCGGCACCGACCCGGCGCTGCTGCACTTCACCGTCGACGAGTGGAGCGTGGTGTCCCCGTACACCACGTGGCGCTCGACCGGCGGCGTCGAGACGATCGAGTTCGCCCGGGACGGTGCCACCTACAAGGTGTCCCTGGCGAAGACGACCGCCCTCCTCGACCGCCTCCTGGAGGACGAGAACCGCGACCCTGCCGGCCACCTGCCCACCGCCACCGACCGGGGCGACGGCCTCTTCGTCTTCACCTCCGGCCCCATGCAGCGCTTCTACTACCAGCGCTGGCAGCCGGTCCCCGGCGTGTGGGCGCAGCTCTTCGCCGAGGACGCCGCCACCGCCGACGCCGCGCGGATCAGGTCCCGCGTCCGCCTGGACGTCACGCTGCGCTGCACCGCGCCCGTCCAGCTCACCGTCCTCCCGGCCGGCGCCGGACTGCTCGGCTGCGAGACCACCCTCGCCGGCAATGACCTCCCCGGCCGCCTGCTCTTCGCCACCCTCTGGGCCGGTGAGAACACCGTCGACCGCGCCGAGATCTCGATGCGGCACGCCGGTCTGCCCGCCACCTCGGCAGCCCCGACCCTGACCATCGGCGGCCACCCCGCGGCCGTCTTCACCGACGACCGGTTCCGCCCTTCCGTCGAGTTCCCCGACGTCAATGAACTGCGGATCCACATCGCCGGCACCGGCACGTACACGAGCCCGGCGCTCCTGACGATCGCCGAGGGCATCCGGGTGGCCCGCACCCCCTTCGACCCGTCCACCTGGGCCGACCGGCTCGTCCCCTGACGCGCCGGCGCGGGGCCTGTCACGCCACGGTGCCGGTGTCCCAGGCCCAGACGGCGATGCCGACGCGGTTGCGGACGCCGAGCTTGCGCTGGATCGCGGCGACGTGGGTCTTCACCGTGCCGGCGGAGATGAACAGCTCGGCACCGATCTCCGCGTTGGTCCGGCCCGCCCCGACGTGGGCGGCCACCTCCAGCTCCCGCTCGGTCAGCGCCTCGACCGGCGCGGGCCGGGCCGGGCGGGGTCCCGTGACGTGCTTCAGCAGCCGCACCGTGATCGACGGGCTGATCAGGCTGTCCCCGGCGTAGGCGGCGCGGACCGCCTCGGCCAGCAGCGCCGGGCCGGACCGCTTCAGCAGGAAGCCGGACGCGCCGTCGCGCAGCGCCGGGTACACGTACTCGTCGAGGTCGAACGTGGTCACCACGACGACCCGGGTCGGGCCGCCGGCGAGGTGCCGGGTGACGGTCAGCCCGTCCATCCGCGGCATCCGGATGTCGAGCAGCGCCACGTCGGGCGTGAGCTCGCGGGCCAGCCGCAGCGCCTCCACCCCGTCGGCCGCCTCCGCGACCACGTCCAGGTCGGGCTCGGCGCCGAGGATCCGTCGCAGCCCGTCGCGGACCATCGGCTGGTCGTCGGCGATGAGCACCCGGATCGTCACAACTGAGCAGCCTAGGCGAGCTGCGCCGCCCCGAACGACACGGAGAAGCGCTTGCACCAGATCGTCACGGAGCGCAGGCCCGCGAGGTCGGTGCCGGCGGGGATCGCGTAGGCCTGGTCGCCCTTGTTGCCCTTCAGCCTGCCCAGCTCGACGTACCGGCCGTCGTCGAAGACCGACCAGCCGGCCTTGCCCGCGACGACCGGCTGGTCGGTGAGCCAGACCCGCAGGTCCGGCCCGTCGGAGGTGCTCAGCCCGGCGATCTCCAGCCGGTGGGTGCCGTCGGCCGCCCGGACCAGCCGCGCCGTCCCCGACGTCTCGTGCTCGTGCGTGACGAACGCGCCGCCGGCCACGACGACCGGCGCCACGACGACCGGCGCCGCGGTGCCGCTCTGCGTCGCGCCGGCACTCCCCTGCGCCTGGCCCGTCACGGCCGGCCCGGTCGGCGCCGTCAGGGCCTCGTGCACGGTCGTGTCGGTGAACAGGCGCCAGGGCGCGAACCAGTACAGGCCGAACCCCAGCACGACGACGAGGACGACGGCCGGGACGGCCAGCTTCCATCTCATGCGCTTCAGTGAACCGGCCACCCGTTCCGCGCGGCCAGCCTCCGCGTGCTTACCGGGTGCTTACGGTTCGCCTCATGAGGGCAGGATGCGGGCCGCCGCGGCGGCGGTGTGCCAGCGGCTGACGAAGCCGAAGATCTGGCCGTACAGGTCGTCGTCGGAGAACTGGTCGATGTCGTCGATCGGGATGAAGCCCGCGTTGTCGACCAGGCCGCCGCGGACGTTGTCGAGGCGGGCGAGGACGCCGTAGTCGGCCACGCCGAGGCCGAGGAACATCCAGTACACGGGGCGGTCGCTCGAACGGACCAGCAGCTCGGTGATCTGCTTCTCCGCGTGGACGCCACCGTCGGACCAGAACAGCACGAGCGTCGGGTGGGGTGACGGCTCGGCGGCGGTCCAGTCCAGGATCTCCTTCATGACGCGGGGCTCGAAGTTGCCGCCCTCGGCGCGCTTCTTGTCGGCGGCCAGGCGGTCGAGGTAGTCGTGGGCGTCGGCGACGCGGACCGGAGCGGAGCGGACCGGGAAGTCGCCGAAGAACCACACCTCCATCTCGCCGTTGTCGTCGAGGAGGTCGGCGATCACGACCATCCGCTCCAGGGAGCGCTGCATGACGCCGCTGCGGAAGAGCTTCTTCGTGGAGCCGCTGCAGTCGATGGCCAGCACCACGCGGAACGTGCGCCCGTCGAGGCCGCTCTTGACGAGGGAGACGGCGACGGCGTACTTGCGCAGGTCGACGTTCGACGCGCCGGGCGCGGGCTTGGCGAGGCTGATCTGCTTGGCCTTCGTGAGGCCGACGGCCGGCGCCGCAGGCGACGGGCCCGCCGACGGTGGCGGCGGCGCGAAACCAACCGGAGCCGCGGCCGGCGGCGGTGCGAACCCGACCGGCGCGGCGGCCTGAGCAGGCTGCGGCGCGAAACCGACCGGAGCAGCCGGAGCGGCCGAGGGCGGTGGGGGCGGTGGGGGCGCGAAAACCGGGGCCGCGGCGGCCGGGGGCGCGGGCTCCTCGTCGACCGTCAGGCCGGCGTCGGTGACCAAGCCGCGCAGGCCGTCGGTGAAGCCGTCGCCGACGCAGCGGACCTTGATCGCGTCGCGGTGGCGGTAGACGTCGCCGACGATGAGGGCGTCCTGGACGTCGGGGGTGCCGAGGTCGAGGCCGTACAGCTCGCCGTCCGGACCGTGCACCGAGGCGCGCAGCCCCGGCACCGCGGCGAAGGTGCCACCGGCGACGGTCAGGCCGATCCTGACCCGGACCGTGGAGCCCGACCAGCCACCCGGGGTGACCTGGAGTTGGTGCCGGGTGACGCCGGCGACGGTCTGCGGCGGCAGCCACCGCGCCCCCGCCCCGCCGGGCTGGTTGTAGAAGACCATCGCCTCGTCGCCGGGAGCCCGGCCGGACTCGTCCAGCAGAAACGCGACCAGGTCGACCTCAGGTCCCGCCGAGTGGCTCACTTCCACGGTGTAGGACGCCGCCACCGGCAACGCCGTGTTCTGCCCTCGGGCCAGGATCGCAACGGTCACGCCGACGATTGCACCACAACGAGGCCAGTCCCTGACCGGCCTGACCGGCCGAACTGTCATGCCGCCCGGGTGGGGTGCAGGCCCGTGCCCCCCAGGAATCTGGAACTCGTAAGCGCACGGGCCGACGCCATGGCCCGTGACGACGGATCGCTGATCAGGGAGTATCCATGACCAGTTCCACTGCCGAGCGTGGCCGCACCGAGACCAGCGAGCGCGAAGAGGAAGGCCCGCTGCACCCGCTGCTGCTGGCCGCGCTCATGTCCCGCCGCGAGGAGCGCGGCGAAGGCATCTTCGAGCACCCGCTCCTCCTCGCGGCGCTCGCCCGGCGCCGCGGCGAGGAGGGCGAAGGCAGCATGATCGAGCATCCGCTGCTGCTCGCCGCGCTCGCCCGGCGCCGCGGCGAGGAGGGCGAGAGCATGATCGAGCACCCGCTGCTGCTCGCGATGCTCGCCCGGCGCCGCGGCGAGGAGAGCGAGAGCATGATCGAGCACCCGCTGCTGCTCGCGATGCTCGCCCGACGCCGCGGCGAGGAGAGCGAGAGCAGCATCATCGAGCACCCGCTCCTGCTCGCCGCGCTCGCCTCGCGGAAGCGGCGGGGCAAGAACATCGTCGAGCACCCACTCCTGCTCGCCGCGCTGATGGCGCGCAACTGACCCGACCATCCCGGTCCCGTCCCCGGCCGTACCGCGGCCGGGGACGGGACATTCGCCGATTTCAAGGGAGGCACCATCGTGGCGGCTGAATCGTCGACACCACACGATCCCGACCAACCACAGCAGGTCGAGGCACTCATCGACGAGCTGATCCTGGAGATCCTCGACAGCGCCGACCAGGGGCAGATCACGAAGGCCCCCGGCCGGGGCCGCGGCCCGATGCCGGGAGGCCTGCTGGAGAGTCTCCGGGCCGGCATGGCACGGGGCGGCATGGCGCGGGGCGGGTCGACGCTGGAGCGGATGCTCATGGCCGAGGCTCTCGCCGGGGTGCTCGCCGACGCGCTCGCACCCGCCCTGGCGGAGGCGCTCGCCCCCAGGATCATGAAGGTCCTGCAGGGCAACGAGGGGGACGAGCCGGCCGGCGACGCGCGGACACCCGCGAAAGCGACGCCGAGCCGGTCGCACACCCGCAAGTCAGAGTCGAAATAGCGCGGCGGCCGCTCCCCCACCAGGAGAGCGGCCGCTTTGCTCGGCACGTGCTGGTTTACGGGTGAGCCACCGGCCGGACCGCGGCGGCGTCGCGGCGCATGATGAAGGCGCACGCGATCTCCGCGCACCCGATCACCAGCGCGCTGATCCCGGTCAGCAGCACCATCGCGGTGAGCGTGACGCCCGGCCACATGACGAACACGAGCCCGACGACCAGCGAGGCCACGCCCATGGTCGTGAGCCACACCCGCGTCCTGCCGTGCGTCATCAGCCCGATGCCGATCTCCGACAGCCCGGTCAGCAGCCAGGCCAGCCCGACGATCAGCGCGAGGGCCACCACGCCGGCCATGACGTCGCGCAGGCACGCGATGCCCACCACCACCATCGCCGCGCCCACCACGCCGGTCATCAGTCGCCGCCCCGCCGCATGATGGTCGGTGAGGGCCGCCGCGAGCCGCATGACGCCCGCGACGAGCAGCCAGATGCCGACCAGCGCGCCGAGGACCCGCAGGGTCTCGCCCGGCCAGACGAGCACCACGAGCCCGAACAGCGCGGTGGCCGCGCCGAGCACCAGGGTCTGCCGGAACGGCACCGCCGCCTGCGACGACTTCTGCACCGCACCGCCGTGTCTCGCTGAGAACGTCGCCATGTCCCCTCCTTCTCACCTTCGTTCCACCCCACGATTCACCCGCATACGAGCCACGTCATCGCCCGTCGAGGGTGGGGATGTCAGAAGGCGAGCCAGACGGCCGCCGCCGCGGCCACGAGCAGGCCGATGTTGAGCCCGATCAGCCGGGCCTCGCCGCGCGACAGGTGCACCGCGATGCCGCCGACCTGGATCAGCACCAGACCCGCCGCCGCCGCGACGGCCAGCCACGGCGCGATCCCGGTCAGCCGCGGCAGGATCAGGCCCGCCGCGCCGAGGACCTCCAGCACGCCGATCGTCCGGACGAGCGGCATCGGGACCCGGTCGACCCAGCCCATCATCGGCAGCAGCCGCTCCTGGCTCTGCGTGATCTTCTTGCCGCCGGCGTACAGGTAGAACACCGCGAGCAGCCCGCCGACGATCCAGTACGCGATCTCCATGTGCGCCCCTCACCAGGATGGTTACCAGTCGTAAGTGACCACATGGTGCGTCACTATTGAGGGGCTTACAAAAGGCACACGCGTGTGCGTGACGCACAAGGGATGGTCATGTCCGAGTACGAGCACACCTGCATGATCCGGGGCGACGGCGGCCGGACGATCCGCGCGATCCTCGACCAGATCTGCAACAAGTGGACCCTGCTGATCGTGGCCACCCTCGACCAGGGGACGCTCCGCTTCACCGACCTGCACCAGCAGATCCCGGGCATCTCACAACGGATGCTGACCCTGACACTGCGCCACCTGGAGCGCGACGGCCTGGTCGCCAGGACGGTGCACGCCGAGGTCCCGCCCCGCGTCGAGTACACGCTGACCTCGACCGGCAAGAGCCTCATCGCACCCGCGCTCGCCCTCGCCGGCTGGGCCATCGAGCACGTCCCGCACATCGAGGCGAGCCGGGCGGCCTACGAGGCACGCGCCTGAGCGATCGGGCGGCCCACGAAAGGTCAGTACTCGTCCTTGCGCCGCCACCAGATGCCGGTCTCGTTGCGCCCCAGCGGCGCCCGGTCGAGCCACTGGTACATGCCCCAGATCGCGTCCACGCCGCGCTCGTAGGTGGAGTACGTGTGGTGGACGGCGCCGTCCTCGTCGCGCACGAACGCGCTCAGGCCCGGGCCCTGCTGCCGGTAGGTGGACCAGTCGACGCCGACCCCGCCGGCGAGCTCGAGCACGTCGGGGCGCATCTCTCCGGACTCCGGCTGCCGGACGTCCATCTGCCGGTAGTTGTACTCCACGCTGCCGGACCGCCACTCCTCGGCGGAGTGCGTCACGCGGAAGTCGTAGTTGAAGTCGCTGCCGGCCGACGACGCCCACGGGAACGTCCAGCCCATCCGCTCCCGGTACGCCAGCAGCTTCGCCAGCGGCGCCTGCGACACCGCGTGCAGCGTCACGTCGTGGTTCGCGAGGTGGACGACGGACCCGTTGAAGCCGTCCGCGATCGAGGAGCACGACGGGCAGCCCGCGGTGTAGTCCGGCCCGAACATGAAGTGGTAGATCAGCAGCTGCGACCTGCCGCGGAACAGGTCGGCGAGGGTCGCCGGCCCGTCCTCGGTGTCGAAGCGGTACTCCTTGTCGATCCGCACCCACGGCAGCTCCTGCCGCTGCCGGGCCACGGCGTCGCCGCGCCGGGTGAGCTCCTTCTCGGCCTCGAGCAGCTCCAGCCGCGCCGCCAGCCACTCCTCGCGCGTCCCGACCTTGTGGTCGATCATCTCTTCCCCCTGACTCCGGTCTCCTGTAGCAACCCAACGGTTGCACAATCTCGGACCGAACGCAACCAGAAGGTTGCGTCAATTTTCGTGTAAGCAATGCGACACGGGCTTGCGGACCGGTCGCCGACTACGACAGCGTGCACTCGTACTTTCACCGACAGCGATGTGTCCGCACGCCTTGCACAGTCACGGGGGTGACCGAGCTTGACGGTTGAGTTCGCCGCGGTTGCCGAGGGGGAAGTGCTCGCCAGGCGATCGGCGCGGCAGCTCGCGGAGTCGGTGGCGGCGCTCGCGCTCATTGTGCTCTTCTCGCCGCTGCTGCTGGCGGCCTACGCCGCGGTCGCACTGACCAGCCCCGGGCCCGCCCTGTTCCGGCAGGACCGGGTCGGCCTGCGCCGCCAGGTCTTCACGATGTTCAAGTTCCGCACCATGTACGACGGCAACGACGACACCGAGCACCGCCGCCTCATGCGCGAGCAGCTCGTCGCCGAGGTGCCACCCACCGGCGGCGAGCCCGGCATCTACAAGTTCGCCCGCGACCCCCGCGTCACCCCGATCGGGCGGCTGCTGCGCCAGTACAGCGTCGACGAGCTCCCGCAGCTGTGGAACGTCGTGCGCGGCGAGATGTCGCTGGTCGGCCCGCGCCCCTACGTCCCGTGGGAGGCGGAGCTCTTCCCCGCCGACGTCGAGCGGCGCTTCAGCGTGCGGCCCGGCATGACCGGGCTGTGGCAGGTCAGCGGCCGCAGCACGCTCGACTTCCGCAGCGCGCTGCGGCTCGACGTCCACTACGCCGACAACCGGTCGCTCTGGCTGGACCTGCGCATCCTCGCCCGCACGGCGATCGTCGTGTTCGACCGCTCGGCGAGCCGGTAGCCGGATGCCTCGGCCTCCCCGCCCGCGGGTCCGGCACATCGCGATCGTCGTGGCCAACCTGCCCGCCGAGCGGGACCGCCGCGTCATCCGCGAGAGCCTGTCGCTGGAGTCGCGTGGCTACGGCGTGACGATCATCGCCCCGCGCGGCGCCGCGCGCGGAATCCTGCCGGGCAGCCGCGACGTGCGCCTGCGCCCGTACCCACTGCTGGTCACCGGCTCCGGCGTCGTCACCTTCGCCCTCGAGTTCGTGTGGTCCTTCCTCTGCGTCGCCGTCCGCCTCGCCGGCGAGGTCCTCCGCGGCCGCGCCCACGCGGTGCAGGTCTGCAACCCGCCCGACGTGTACTGGCCCCTCGCCCTGGTGTTCCGGCTGCTGCGCCGCCCCTGGGTCTTCGACCACCACGACCTGTGCCCCGAGATCCTGGCCACCCGCAGCGGCTCGGACGGCGGGGGGCTCGCGTTCCGCGTCCTCGTCCTCTTCGAGTGGCTCACCCTGCGCACCGCGACCGCGGTCTTCGCCACCAACGAGTCCTTCCGCGCCAACGCGCTGCGCCGCGGCGTGCCCGCGCACAAGGTGACCGTCGTGCGCAACGGGCCGTCGGCGCGCGAGGTCGGCGTGGCGCCCCCCGCTCCCGCGGCCGGGCACCGGATCGCCTACCTCGGCGTGCTGGGCCCCCAGGACAACGTCGAAGGCGCCGTCCTCGCCGCCGAGGAGCTCACCCGCCACCGCGGCCGCACCGGCTGGCGCATGGTCATCGCCGGCGACGGCGAGTCTCGGCCCGCCCTCATGAAGCTCACCGCGGACCGCGGCCTGACCGACGTCGTCGACCTCCCCGGCTGGCTCGACGCCGTCGAGGTCGACGCCCTCCTGCGCACCGCGACCGTCGCCATCCAGCCCGACCTGCCGACCCGCATGAACGACCGGTCCACCATGGCCAAGACCGTCGAATACCTGGCCCGCGGTGTCCCGGTCGTCGCCGCCGATCTCACCGAGACCCGCCGCACCGCGGCCGGCGCGGCGCTCTACGTCCCCGCCGCCACCCCGGCCGCCTTCGCGGCCGCCCTCGACGCGCTGCTCGACGACCCGCCCCGCCGCGCGGCCATGAGCGCCGCCGGCCGCCACCGCTTCGAGACCTTCCTGTCCTGGGACCACCAGGCCGAGGCCTACCTCGCCGTCTGGTCCCGGCTCCTGCCCACCGCCGCCACCCGGATCCCCGCCCAGCGCCCGGCGCCCGGCCCGGCGCTCCGCCACAGGTCAGACGCAGATGACGGCGACGCCGGTGGCGCGGACGGCGGCGAGCTCGGCGGGGTCGGCGGTGGAGTCGGTGACCAGGGTGGAGACCTCGGCCAGCGGGGCGATGGTGGCCAGGCAGTCGCGGCCGATCTTTGAGCCGTCGGCGACGACGATGACCTGGGTGGCGCGGCGGAGCATGGTGGCGTTGGTGTTGGCCTCGATGTCGTCGTGGGTGGTGAGGCCGCCGGCGGCGGTGATGCCGTCGACGCCGATGACGGCCGCCTGGAGGTGGAGTCCGTTCAGGGTGCGGTCGGCGATGGGGCCGACGAGCTCGTAGGACTGGGTGCGGGTGACACCGCCGGTCATGATCAGCTTCAGCCGGGGGCGCAGTGCCAGCTCGGCGGCGATGTTGACGGCGTTGGTGACGACGGTCAGGTCGACGCGGGTCGCCAGGAGCCGGGCGAGCAGGTGGGTGGTGGTGCCGCCGGTGAGGCCCAGGGTGAGCGGGCCGTGCGGGAGCAGCTCGAACGCGCGCTGCGCGATGCGGGCCTTGGCCTCGCGGTGCTGGCCGGTGCGGTAGCGGACCGGGAGCTCGGCGAGGGACGGGGACGCGGCGACCGCCCCGCCGTGGGTGCGGGCGAGGAGCTGCTGATCCTCGAGCGTCTGCAGGTCGCGGCGGATCGTGGCGGTGGAGACGCCGAACTCCGAAGCGAGGGCGCCGGCGTCGATGGAGCCGCTGCCCGAGACGCGGGACAGGATCGCCGAGACGCGGTCGGCGCGGCGGCGGCTCACCCGATCACCGAACAAAACGCGCAGTTCAGAATGTCCACTTGTGCAAGATACCTTGTGAGGCGAGCAGGAAACGCGCAACCCTGGTTGGCATGACGGACACCGCGAGGGAGATCGCCAGCCAGCCCGAGACCTGGGCGCGAGCGGCGACCGTGGACGGCAGCGCGCTCACCGGACGGGGCGAGCGCACCCTGGTGCTGGGGTGCGGCACCTCGTGGTTCATGGCGCAGAGCCTGGCCGAGCTGCGCGAGGCCGCCGGCTTCGGCGAGACCGACGCCGTGTGCGCCTCCGAGTTCGTGCCGCGCCGCCGGTACGACCGGGTCATCGCCCTCACCAGGTCGGGCACCTCGACGGAGGTGCTGGACGCGCTGCGGCGCCTCCCGGGGAGCCCGCACCGGGTGGCGGTGACGGCTGTGGACGGGGAGCCGGTCGACGACCTGGTCGACGAGCGGATCCTGCTGGACTTCGCCGACGAGCGCAGCGTCGTGCAGACCAGGTTCCCGACGACGCTGCTGGCGGTGGCCCGCCACGCGTACGGCGAGGACCTGTCACACCTGGTCGAGGACGGCGCGGCGGCGCTGGCGGCGGAGCTGCCGGCGGCCGTGCGGGACGTCGGGCACCTGGTGTTCCTCGGCACCGGCTGGACCGTCGGGCTCGCCCACGAGGCGGCGCTCAAGGTCCGCGAGGCCGCGCAGGCCTGGTCGGAGTCCTACCCGGCGATGGACTACCGGCACGGCCCGGTCGCGGTCGCCGGGCCGGAGAGCCTGGTGTGGGCGTTCGGCGCGGTGCCGGACAGCCTCGACGACACGATCCGCGGCGCCGGCGCCACCCCGGTGCGCAACGGTCTCGACCCACTGGCCCAGCTCGTGCTGGCGCAGCGCTTCGCCGTCGCGCTCGCGGAGCACAAGGGCCTCGACCCGGACCGGCCGCGGCTGCTGACCCGGTCCGTGATCCTGACCCAGCCATGATCCTCACGGTGACGCTGAACCCCGCGCTCGACGTCACGTACACGGTGGACGCGCTGGTGCCGCACGCCACGCACCGCGTCACGGCGGTGCGGGAGCGGGCCGGCGGCAAGGGGCTCAACGTCGCCGCGGTGCTGCACGCGCTCGGCGAGCCGGTCCTCGCGACCGGGCTGCTCGGCGGGGCGACGGGCGCGGCCGTCGCCGCCAGGACCACGGTGCCGCACAGCTTCACGACCATCGGCGGGGAGACGCGGCGGACCGTGACGGTCGTCGACCGGGCCGACGCGACGGGGCTGTGGGAGCCCGGGCCGGCCGTCACGCCGGACGAGTGGGGCGCGTTCCAGGAGCACTACGCGGCCCTCGTCAAGGACGCCGAGGTGGTGGTGCTGTCCGGGTCGCTACCGCGGGGTCTGCCGGCGGACGCCTACGCGACGCTGGTCGGGCTCGCCCGCCGGTACACCTGCCGCAGCGTCCTGGACTCCAGCGGTGACGCGCTCCGGATCGGCGCCGCCGCCGGCCCGGACGTCGTGAAGCCCAACGCGGCCGAGCTGCACGACATCCAGACGCCGCTCCGGGCGGTCGTCGAGACGCACGGCCCGCGAGGGCTGATCGCGCGGACGCCCGAAGGGTCGTGGCGGGCGACCCCACCCGAGGTGGTGACCGGCAACCCGACCGGCGCCGGCGACGCGTGCGCGGCCGCCCTCGCACGGGGGCTGCGGCACGGCACGCCCTGGCCGGAGCTGCTCGCCGACGCGGTCGCCCTGGCCGGCGCCGCCGTCGCCGCACCGGTCGCCGGAGAGATCGACATCAACCACTACCGAGCAACGAGGGAACGGGTCCATGTTCAGCCCCACGGGTGAGATCGTCGAAGCGGCACGCAGCGCGAACGTGGGCGTCGGCGCGTTCAACGTCATCACCGTCGAGCACGCCGAGGCGATCGTCGCGGGGGCGGAGGCGGCGGGCCGCCCCGTCGTGCTGCAGATCAGCGAGAACGCGGTGAAGTTCCACGGGGGGCGCCTGGCGCCGATCGCGGCCGCGGCCCGCCGGGTCGCCGAGCTGTCGTCGGTGCCGGTGGCGCTGCACCTCGACCACGTGGAGAGCGACGAGCTGTTCGACCAGGCCGCGGCGCACGGGTTCGGATCCGCGATGTACGACGCGTCGAAGCTGCCGTTCGAGGCGAACGTGGCCGCGACGAAGGCGGCGGCCGAGCGGGGCCGGGCAGCCGGGATCTGGGTGGAGAGCGAGCTCGGCGAGGTCGGCGGCAAGGACGGCGCGCACGCGCCCGGCGTGCGGACCGACCCGGCGGAGGCGGCGGCGTACGTGGCGGCGACCGGCGTCGACGCGCTCGCCGTCGCGGTCGGGTCGAGCCACGCGATGACGACCCGGACGGCGGCTCTGGACCACGCGCTCATCGCCGCCCTGACGGCGGCGGTGCCCGTCCCGCTGGTGCTGCACGGCTCCTCGGGCGTGCCCGACGACGAGCTGCGCGCGGCGGTCCGCGGCGGCCTCGTGAAGATCAATATCGGCACGGCGCTGAACGTCGCGTTCACCGGCGCGGTGCGGTCGGCGCTCCAGGACGCGGCCGTGGTCGACCCGCGCAAGTACCTGAAGGCCGCGCGGCAGGCGATGGCCGACACGGTGACGCACGCATTGCGGGTCGTGACCGAGCTTTAGGCCACCTTTACGTTCGACTTAGATCTCCCCCGAACGCTTGAGAGAGCGCTCTCCTGGTGTCTACGGTCGCGGTGCTCGCATCGACCAGACCCGTTCCCGGAGGGCTCATGCCGACCCAGCGGCAGACCAGACGACGCACCTTGCTCGCACTTCTCGCCGTGCCGGTCGTCGGCGCGGTCGCCACGACCGTCATCGTCACCACCACCGCCGGCGCCGAGCAGGCCGACACCGCCGGGCTGCTGCAGGCCGAGGCGTGGAGCGCCCAGTCCGGCGCCAGGACCGAGAGCACCGGCGACACCGGCGGCGGCAAGAACGTCGGCTGGCTCGCCAACGGGGACTGGATGCGCTACGACGGCGTGGACCTCGGCGGCACGGGCTCGCTGACCGCCGGCGTCCGGGTCGCCGCGGCCAGCCGGGCCGGTGGCACGGTCGAGCTGCGCGCCGGCACGCAGACCGGTGAGCTGCTCGCCAGCTACCCGGTGAACTCCACCGGCGGCTGGCAGACGTGGACCACGAAGACCGCCGTCAGCCCGACCACGCTGACCGGCAGGCAGACGGTCTTCGTCGTGCTCAAGAGCGACCAGCAGAGCGACTTCATCAACATCAACTGGCTGCAGTTCAAGCGGACGCCGACGGCGACGGTCCCCGGCTCGCCGACCGCTCCGGCATCGCCGACCGCCTCGGCATCGCCCTCCGCTTCAGGAAAACCGCCGGCGCCGCAGACCGGCTGGCCGACCGTCGACCCGGCGAAGCAGGCCGCGGACACCGCCGCGTTCTTCGCCCGCAAGCCGAAGCCGGTCACGAACAACCCGGTGAAGGTCCCCGAGTTCAACGCGCAGTGCACGGTGAGCCACCACAACAACGACGACCCGATCGTCTTCCCCGGCCTGACCGGCGCCGCGCACAACCACACGTTCTTCGGCAACAAGACCACCGACGCGGCCTCGACCACCGAGAGCCTGCTGGCGGGCAACACGACCTGCAACCCGACCGGCGACCACTCGGCGTACTGGATCCCGACGCTGTACCAGAACGGCAAGGTCGTCGACCCGAAGGGCGCGGTCACCGTCTACTACGGCTCGCGGCTCAAGGACCCGAGCAAGACGCAGCCCTTCCCGACCGGGCTGCGGATGATCGCCGGCGACGCGAAGACCCAGACGGATACCCCCGACAAGCAGGGCAACCACTTCTGGTGCGCGGGCATCGGCGGCGCCACCGGCCGCACGCCGGACGGCGAGTACCCGGTCTGCGCCCCGACGGCCGAGCTGGTCCGCCAGATCACGTTCCCCGACTGCTGGGACGGCGTGCACCTGGACAGCCCGAACCACAAGGACCACATGGCCAACGGCGACTACACCGGCGCCTGCCCGAAGTCGCACCCGGTGCCGATCCCGTCGGTCTCGTTCGTCATCGCGTACCCGCTGAACACCAACACCACCGGGATCACGCTCTCGTCGGGCAACGGCTACTCGATGCACGCGGACTTCTTCAACGCGTGGGAGCCGGAGGAGCTGGCCCGGCGGGTCCGGGACTGCCTCGACCAGGGCTACAAGTGCAACTCGGCGGGCAACTTCTAGCCGTTTCCCGCCAGAGCTCGCAATGGCCATCCGCCGCCACGGGTGGCCATTGCGCTGTTCAGGGATGGCCGGGTTCACGGCCGGGGTTCACAGCCGGCTGCCAACCTGGCCGGACCGCGTGCACAGGGACGGGGCCGAGAGTTGCTTCCAGCGGCCCTCCGGGAGCGGGCCGACCGAGACCGGGAGCGACATGATGACCAGCACCGAGCAGCCCACCCCCGTCTGGGCCACCCCCGTCGACAACACACCTGTGCCGGACCTGACGGCACCGGCCTACCAGGGCCAGACTCCGGCCGCGGTCATCGAGGGGCCACCCGCACAGCGCCCGGCGGCCGGGTCGTCGCGGCTCAGGACGGCGATCGTCGGGGCGGTCGCGGCGCTGGTCATCGGCGGCGGCGGGTTCGCCGTGATCAGGTCGTCGCAGGACAGCGCGGCGCCGGCGAGCCAGCAGGCCGGCACGCAGAGAGGTCAGGGAGCGCAGGGGGCTCAGGGGGCTCAGGGGGCTCAGGGGGCTCAGGACGGTCAGGGGGGCCAAGGGGCGCAGGGCGGCGCACCGGACGGCGGTCAGGGTGGGCTCGGCGCGATGGGCGGCGGGATGGGCGGCGGGATGGGCGGCGGGATGGGCGGCGGGATGGGGCGGGGTGCCGGTGGGCTCGCCGGTGTCATGTACGGCGACTTCGTCGCCTCCGACAGCAACGGCGGCTACGTCACCAGGCGGATGCAGACCGGCACGGTCACCGCGGTGAGCGCCACGTCGATCACCGCGAAGAGCGCCGACGGGCACGCGACCACGTTCGCGGTGACGTCGGCGACGACGGTCAGCGGTGCAGGCACGATCGGCGACGTGCAGGTCGGCGACACCGTGACCGTGGTCGGCACGGTCACGGGCGACACCGCGAGCGCCACCGCGATCACCGCCACCGTTCCTGGGGGGAACTGAGAAACATCGGGGGGATCAGGCGTCGGCCAGGGCGCGGGTGCACAGCGTGCGGGCCCACTGGATGCGGTCCAGGGCCACCTCGGGGCGGTCGCCGAAGACCTCGGCGGCGCGGGCGTAGCACTCGTCGGGACCGAGCTGATCGAGGGTCCGGTCGACGGTGTCGCGGACGGTCGCGTCGTCCAGGTCCGCGTGGTTGGGAGTGTCGGAGACGAACAGGGCCATGCACAGGACCGGGTCGACGAGGCAGGTCGTCATGGTGGCTCACCTCTCGGAGAGGTCGTTGTTGTCCTGTCCACCGTCGCTCGGGTGAGGGGGCGGGGCATCTGCGCCAGCATGCGTCCGGGGCTGCGGGTTTCCGGACCCGGAGATACCGGCT
Organism: Dactylosporangium sp. NPDC050588; assembly: GCF_040654975.1. Classification (NCBI taxonomy): domain Bacteria; kingdom Bacillati; phylum Actinomycetota; class Actinomycetes; order Micromonosporales; family Micromonosporaceae; genus Dactylosporangium; species Dactylosporangium sp. NPDC050588. The sequence goes on from NZ_JBFAJA010000011.1 coordinate 96,194, forward strand.
GGCAGCCACCGGCATCTCAACTGGCCTCACCCTTCATGGACCCGTCCCTCAGGGGAATTCTGCAGGACAATGTGGTGCCGTGACCGGGCCGGCTGGCGATGTGCATCGTGCCGCCGAGCGCGGCGATCCGGTCACCGAGGCCGATCAGGCCGGTGCCCAGGTGCGGGTCGGCGCCGCCGGTGCCGTCGTCCTCGATCGAGAACTCCAGCGCGCCGCCGTCGAGGTCGTCGGCGACGGACCCGCGGACGGAGATCAGCGTGGGGTGGGCGTGCCGGATCGCGTTGGTGAGCGCCTCGGCGATCACGTAGTACGCGCCGATCTCGATCTTCGTGTCGAGCCGCGAGGGCAGGTCGAGCCGCACCTCCACCGGCACCGGCGACCGGCGCCCCAGCGACTTGACCGCCGGCACCAGCCCGCCGTCGGACAGGATCGACGGGTGGATGCCGCGGGCGAGCTCGCGCAGCTCGTCGATCGCCTCAGCCAGGTCGGTGCCGATGTGCGACAGCCGCTCCCGCAGGTCGCCGCCGGCCTGCGCCTCGGTCGCCCGCAGCTGCAGCAGCAGCGCGATCAGCCGCTGCTGGGTGCCGTCGTGCAGGTCGCGTTCGATCCGGCGGCGGCCCTCGTCGGTCGCGGCGACGACCCTCGCCCGCGAGGCGGTCAGGTCGGCGCGGGCCTGCGAGCTGGCGATCGAGCTGGCGACCAGGTCGGTGAACTCGGCGGCGCGGGCGGCGTCGTCCTGCAGCAGCGGCCGGGCGCAGGTCGACAGGGCCTTCAGCACGCCCCAGGTGCGGCCGGCGACGAGGACCGGCGCGCCGATCGCGGAGCGGATCGAGAGGTCGCCGAACTCCCGGGCGAGGAAGCCCGCGTTCGAGGGGCTCTCGATGTGGACCGGCTTGCCCGAGCGCAGCACCCGCCCGGCCACGCCCTCACGATCCAGGATGACCTTGCCCGGCGAGATGCGGTGCGCGGCGTCGGCGCTCCAGGTCGCCACGACGGTGCCCTCGCCGTCGGGTTCGAAGCGGACCAGGGCGGTGGCGTCGGCGCCGAAGAGCTTGCCGGCCTCCTCGGTCACGGCGCCGAACACGGCCACCGCCGGCCGGCCCTTGGCCGCGACGGTCGCCACCCTGCGCAGTGCCGCCTGCTCGGCGGCCACCGAGCTGAGCGTGGAGCGGCTGCGTCTCAGGGCGCCGACCATCGAGTTGAACGTGCGCTGCATGCTGCCGATCTCGACCGCCCCGTCGGTGGCGACCCGGACGCTCAGGTCGCCGCGGGCGACTTCGTCGGCCGCCGAGACGAGCCGGCGCAGTGGCCGCACCACCATCACGGCGAGGGAGCGGGTCAGGATCGCGACGCCGAACATGGCGGTGGTGAAGCCGCCGATGCCCGCGACGAGGGCCCGCCGCCCGGCGAGCATCGACTCACGGCGGCTCTGCTCGACGGTGCGGCGCTGGGCGGCGGCGAAGTCGTCGAACTCCTGGCGCAGCGCGGAGATCTGCCGCTGCCCCTGAAGGACCGATGTGGGGCTGATGTTCTTCGGCACGGCGCCCTCCTCCAGGGCGATGGAAGGGTCGGCGTAATCGTCGAGATAGTTGGTGATGTCCAGGTTGAGCACGGCGACGCGGGCGGTCTGCACGCGGTCGCCGGCGACGGTCGCGGCCAGCTCCTGCTGCTGTGCCGGGATCTGCTCCTGGGCGGCCTTCCACGGCACGAGCACCGCGGGGTCACGGGTGAGCGCGAAGCCGCGGCGGCCGGCCTCGACGTCCAGCAGGAGCCGCTCGAGGGTGGTGGCGGCGGAGACCGATCGCTCGGCCCGGGTGACTGCGAGGACGGATTCGCGCAGCTGGTAGACGGACAGGAGGATGGCGGCGAACGCCGTGCTGATCAGCAGTGTGAACAGCGCGCAGGTGACCCCTAGGCGGAGCGTCAACCCCCCGTGCATGGGGTGTCCTTACCCCCTAACGCGGGGATATGTTGGATTTGATGACATCTGTGGTGGTCGCTGACGATGACGTGCTGCTCCGAGAGGGCCTCGCCAGCCTGCTCGACCGTCATGGGTACACCGTGGCCGGAGTTGCCGACGACGGATCGCACCTGCTGCGGCTGGTCGAGGAGGTCAGGCCCGACCTCGCGGTGGTGGACATCCGCATGCCCCCGACACACACCAACGAGGGGCTGGCCGCGGCGCGGGAGATCAGGAGCCGGTTCCCGTCGGTGGCGATCCTCGTGCTGTCGGCGTTCGTCGAGGTGGAGCACGCGATCGAGCTGCTGGCCAGCGGCGAGCGGATCGGGTACCTGCTGAAGACCCGGATCACCGACGTCGAGGAGTTCCTGGAGACGCTGCACCGGGTGCAGGACGGCGGGACCGTCGTCGACCCGGCGGTGGTGCAGGAGCTCGTCGCGGCGCACCGGCGGCGGGACCCGCTCGACGTGCTGAGCCCCCGGGAGCGGGAGGTGCTCGCGCTGATGGCGGAGGGCCGGTCCAACGCGGGGGTGGCGAAGCAGCTGTGGGTCACCGAGGGCACCGTCGAGAAGCACGTCAGGTCGATCCTGACCAAGCTCGACCTGCCGGAGACCGACGAGACCCACCGCCGGGTCCTGGCGGTGCTCACGTTCCTTGAAGCCGCGTCAGCAGGCACTTGATCGCCGAGGCGGACAGGTGCTCCTTCGGCAGGAAGCCGATCGCCCGGCTGTCCGCGAGCAGGTCGGCCACCTCTTCCGCGGAGAACGCCGACACCATGATGACGGGGCTCTCCTCGATCCGGGCGGCGAGATCGAACCCGCTCTCCGCCCCGAGGCCGACGTCCACCAGCACCACGTCCGGCCGCTGCGCGTCGATCGCCCGCAGCGCCCCCTGGCTGTCCGCGGCGTCCCCGACCACGGCGATCCCCTGCGCGGTCAGCAGACGTTTGGCTCCCGCGCGGAAGCGCTCCGAGTCGTCGACGATGACGCAGCGGATCGTCATACCTTGAACGGTGCCAGCCCAGCCGCCCGCTGACCTTACGGCTAGCCGGAAAGACCGGATGTCACCACCACGCCCACCACCCCGGGCCGGCGGTGCGGCCGATCGCCATGAGCCCGGCCGCCACTTTTGCCGACCCTCGGATGCGGGCCGGGCGGGGCGCCGGAGCGCCCCGCCCGGTGTCGAAGCGGAAGCTAGACGGTCACGAGGTCAGCCGCCGGCTCCGCCGCGGCGGGGCGGCGAGTGGTGCGCAGCGCCGCCAGGCCGGCGAGGGCCAGGCCGAAGGCCGCCCAGCCGAGCAGGACCCAGACGTGCCCGGCGGCGGCGTGACCGTCGAAGAAGGCGGTGCTGCGCAGCAGGGAGCCGGCCGCCCCCGGCGGGAGGAACTGGCCCAGGGCGCCCCAGCCCGACGGCAGCATCTCCGGGGCGCTGGTCAGTCCCGACAGCGGGTTTCCCAGCAGCATCATGGTCGCCGCGCCGAGGCCCAGGCCGGCCGGGCCGAGCAGGGACTCCAGGCCGAGGATGGTCAGGGCGGTGGCGGCGATGCCGAGGGCGACGGCGCCGGCGTTGAGCCAGTAGGAGCCCTCGACCGAGCCGAGCCAGAACTGCAGGATGCCGACGAGCGCGAGCCCACCGGTGACCGAGAAGGCGAGCGCGCCCACGAGGCGCCGGCCGGCGCCGACGACGAGGGTGGTGAGCAGGCCCGCGGCCGCGATCCCGCCGAGGACGAGCGGGAGCGCGCCGGCGGCCAGGCCGGCGCCGCGCTGGTCGTCGGCGGGCAGCGGGACCAGGTCACGGACCGGGACCGCCGGCTCGGTGGCGCCGAGCGCCTGGGCGACCTGCTGGAGGGCCTGGGCGACGGACGGGCTGGCGGCCGAGGCGATGATCAGCTGCGGCCGGCCGGTGGAGAGGTCGATGGCGCCGTAGACGTCGCGGTCGAGGATCAGCCGCTCCGCGGCGGCGGTGTCGCCGACGACGGTCACGTCGAAGGTGCCGGGGCGCTTGGCCGCCAGCTGCTGGGTGACCTGCGCGGTGGCGGCGGCCGGGCCGGCGACGGCGATCGGGATGTCGTGCACGCTGGAGCGGCTCGCGGGCCAGGCGAACGCGATCATCATGACGCTGAGCAGCGCGGTGAGCAGGAGCACGAGCGCGCCGACGCGGGGCCAGGCCGACGGTGGTGCGGCGGTGGTTGCCATCGGAAGTCTCCTAAAAAGAACGTTCGTTCGCGTACAACGAGCATGCGCCGCCCCGTGGAACGCGTCAAGAACGAACGTTCGCTTTGGCGGCGTGGTGTACGACACCCCGCGTCGCCTTCGGCAGCGTGAACGCGAACCTGGTGCCGCCGCCGGGGTTGTCCACGGCCACGATCTGGCCCCCGTGCCGCTCCACGATCCGCTTGCAGATCGCCAGGCCGAGGCCCGTGCCGGCGTACCCGGCAGAGCGGTGCGCCCGGTGGAAGTTGGTGAAGATCGCCTCGTGCTGCCCGGCGGGGATGCCGATGCCGTTGTCGGCGATCTCGACCCGGACCAGCTCCGCGTCGACGCGCTCCGAGCCGATCTCGATCCGCGGCACGACGCCCGGCGCGGTGTACTTCACCGCGTTGCCGACCAGGTTGTCGACGAGCTGGCGCAGCAGCACCGGGTCGGCGTGCACGTCGTGCAGCCGGCCGAGGACGAACTGCGGCGCGGCCGCGTCGCCCGCCGCCGCCAGGTCCGCACGGGCCATGGTCACGTCCGCGACGAGGTCCCGCAGCGGGACGTCGACGGGCGCGATGACGGCGTTGCGGGTGGTGGTGTACGCGAGAAGGTCGTTGATCAGGTGCCGCATGCGGCCGGAGGCACGCACGATCCGGCTGAGGCTGTCGGTGGCGTCGTGCCGCTCGGCCGATTCGGGCATGCCACGCAGCGTGTCGTCGAGGTTCTCGGCCCAGCCGTCGATCGTGGTCAGCGGGTTGAGCAGGTCGTGCGCGACGACCCCGGCGAAGGACGCCAGCTCGTCGCGCTGCCGGCGCTCGGCCGTGACGTCGTGGAAGACGACCACCACACCGTCGTCGCCGTGCAGGCGGCGCGCGCTGACGCTCACGATCCGCCCGTCGGGGACGCCGCTGTTGCGCACCAGCAGCTCCACGTTGCGCACGTCCTCGCCGGCGAGGGCGCGGGTGTGCGCCATCTCCTCCTGCGGCAGCCGGGTGCCGTCGGGGCGGAAGAGGCCGTAGTGGTCCGGGTCGGCGATGGCGGCGGTGCCGCTGGTCACCCCGCCGAGCAGGGCGACCGCGGCCGGGTTGCGCATGGCCCAGCTGCCGTCGGCCCGGATCACGGCGAGGCCGTCGCTCATCGAGTCGACGATCGTGGTCAGCAGGCCGGCCTGCGCCGCCGCGGCCCGGCCGGTCTCGGTCAGCCGGTCCAGCAGCTCGGCGCGCTCGTCGCGGCCCAGCGCGATCGACAGCCCGACGATCGCGACCATGCCGACGAAGGCCTGCGCGACCAGCGCCCGCGTCTGGTGCGACGCGATCGTGGCGAACGGGCCGTCGCCGTGCAGCGTGAACAGGACGGCGACGGCGCCCAGGCACAGGTCGTGCAGGACGACGAACGTGGTGTGCAGCCGCAGTGCCGCCCAGACGGTGACGGCGAGCAGCGGAAACGCCAGCGGCAGGCCGTGGTTGAGGGCGAAGCCGACGACGTACGCGCTGATCGAGCACACGACCAGCGCGAGGTACTCGGCGAGCCGCACCGGCGCGACCCGCCTGAGGCGGATGCCGTTGCGCCAGTGGTGACCGACCCGGAGCCCGACGGCCAGGATGAGCAGGATGCCCACCGTGTTGCGGGTGAGCCAGACGGCCGCGTCCATCCAGGAGAAGTGGCCCGAGACGAGCCAGACCGCGGTCGGCCCGATCGTGGCGCCGGCGAGCGCCCCGGCGCCGGTCGCGACCAGCATCCGCCAGAGGTCGGAGGAGCGGGCGAGCGGCTCGTCCCCGCCGGCGCCCCACAGCCGCGGGCTGAGCCGCGCGTGCACCCGCAGGAACACGGCGACCTGGACCAGGTTGGCGACGAAGAACCACAGCGCGAGGACCAGCGGCGCGCCCGTCGCCACGTTGGCCGCCACGGTGATGACCCCGAGCATCACCGGGTCGGCCCAGCGCAGCCGCGCCCTGCGCTGCATGGAGAACCACAGGACGGTGACGCCGGCGGCCGGCCACACGAGGCTGAGGCTCGTGCCGTCCATGATGGTGAGCCGCCCGGCGAACGTGGCGAGGAGGCAGAGCAGGGACCAGACCGCGGTCCGCGCGAGCGAGCCCGTCATCCGGGCACCAGCACCATGTCGAGCGCGGTGCGCAGGCTCTCGCTGGTGAAGGGTTTGCGCAGGTACAGCGCGCCGGTGTCGCGGACCCGGGCCACCACCGTGCCGTCCCACAGCACGGTGAGGAACATGGCGGGCAGGTCGGCGCGCTGCCGGCGGAGCAGGTGCAGCAGCTCGATGCCGTCCATGCCGGGCAGGTCGACGTCGAGGATCGCCGCCTCGGGCAGCCCGTGCGTGGCGACCGCCTCGAGTGCCTCGGCGCCGGTGCCGGCCGCGAGGACCTCGTGCCCGTCGGCGCGCAGACGCTTGACGATCAGCTCGAGGACGTCCTGCTCGTCGTCCACGACGAGAATCCGTGCCATGCCGGCCCCCTGCCTGTCCTCCTGCTGATCGACAGGCGGGGGGCCGATGTTCAGCGTTTCGTGGGGACGACGTCCTGCAGGTGACGGCCGTTGACCGAGGACCGGCGGCCGGCGTCGACCTCGCGCTTCCAGGTGCGCACGTAGTTGGACGCGGTCAGCCGCTCCACGTCGTTGAGCTCGAGGAGGTCCCCGACGAACGAGGTCAGGGCCATCGTGTCGCGGGGGTCGTTGTCCGGGACGTGCTCGTGCAGGGCCGCGTGCACCTGGCTGCGCAGCGACCCCTCCCGGATCGACCTGGTCGGCGTCAGCGTGGGCTCCTCGGCGATGTCGACGGTGGTCGTCACCTTGGACTGGCCGCGGGGGCGCCGGGGCGTCGGCGGCGGGAGGATCTCGGCGATCTCGCCGCGCCACTCACCCAGCGGCGAGGCGGCGGGCTCCCGCGGCTCAGCCGCGGGAACGGGAGCGGCGGCGGGCGCTTCAGGCGCCTCGGCGACCTCGGGCGCCTCGGGCAGGGTCAGCTGCTCCTCGGCGGGCTCCTCGGCCGGCTTGTTGACCAGGGCCTCCGCGAGCACGGGGCGCCGCGCCGGCTCGTCGACGACCGAGATCACCTGGGCGTCCGACGCGAGACGGGCCGGGGCCAGGTCGGCGGCGATGAGCGCGGTGAGCCCGTCGTAGTCGGCGCCGTCGGCGAGCCGGACGGCGATCTCGTCCAGGTCGTAGACGGCGACCGCGATGTCCGCCGTCGTCGGGTCGACCGCGGCGCGGATCTTGCGGTGCAGCACCTTGGCGATCGCCTTGGTGCGCACCTCCTTGCGCTTCTCCGCGCGGGCCGCGGCCAATGACGTGTAGAGCCCGAGCCTGTCGTCGGCCTTCGCCAGGTTCTTCGCGCGCAGGGTCATCCAGGGGTGCCGGATCCAGTGGCCGACCACCTCGTACGCCGGCGTCGTGGGCGGCAGGTCGCCGGTGGCCCGCAGCCGGTCGCGGCGCTGGTTCTCGGTGTGCATCAGCCACACCAGGTAGCCCAGCGCGGACATGCCCGCGAAGAAGCCGGCGAGCAGCTTGTTCTCGTGCGCCAGCCAGTTGAAGGCGACCGCGAAGCCGGCGATGGCGGCGGACAGCACCCGGGAGGCCGTCGCCCGCTCGCCGAGCCGGCGCCGCACGTCGGCGTTGGCCAGGACCACGATGCCGCCCAGCTCGAGCGCGCCGACGGCCGGGACGGCCCACAGCAGCGGGATGCCGAGCGCTTCGACCGCCCCGGACACCTGCCCGGCGAGGGCGACCAGCAGCACCACGAAGTAGAACAGCTGCCGCATGTATGACGTGCGCCGGACCGTGCGCTGCAGGTCGGCGTCGAGTTCGACGATTCCGGGTCGTGAGGTGCGGTGGGCGTCCGGTGCGGTCACCGGTTTCTCCTGTCATCCGTTGCCGGCAGCGGGTAACCCCGCGCCGCGAGGAACTCGGCCAGCGCGAGGTCCACGGAGCTCTGCACCGTGGTGTTGTGGTCCTCGACGAAGCGCTGCAGGGTCTGCTCGATCTCGACCCTGACCCGGGTGTTGAGCTGCACCCGCTCGGACCGGGCGCGCTGCGGCGGCATCGCCACCGCGTTGTCTGTCAGTTCCAACCCACACTCCTGCTAGCCGTTTGCTAGCGGGGACGCTAGCAAAGGACGCGTCGATATCCTCAATCGACGCGCCGACCCCGCAGGGCGACCCCGGTGAGTAAGGCACACGTCACTCCACCGGCCCCGGCGACGATCAGCGTCGCCGGGGCGCCGGCGGCGTCGATCAGCAGGCCGCCGGCCACGTAGGACAGCGCGGCGGCGGCCCCGACGGCGCCGTACAGGTTGGCGAAGACCCGCCCGAGCAGCGCGTCCGGCACGAGCCGCTGCAGCAGCGTGTTGCAGCCCACGTCGATCGCGGCGATGCCGATCCCGCGCGCGGCCTGCATCGCGAACACCACCGCGGCGGCCCCCGCGACGTGCGCGAACGCGCCGGTGAGGAGGTTGCCGGCGGCGCTGACCGCGAGGCCGGCGGCGAAGAGCACGGTCATCCGCGCCCGGCCGGCGCGCCCCGAGAGCAGAGCGTAGCCGGCGGTGAGGCCGAAGCCGACCGCGCCGAGCAGCAGCGCCGCCACGGAGTCGCCCGCCCGCAGGTCGTCCTTGGCGAGCACGACGAGGGCGACGTCGTCGACGCCCGTACACAGGACGACGGCGCAGAAGCCGAGCGCGACGACCCGGACCGTCCGGTGCCGGGCCAGATACCCCAGACCGGTCCGGGCGCCCTTCCACAGCGACCCGGCCTCCGGCACCGACGCCCGGATGCGCGGCAGCCGGGTCAGCAGGGCCGCCGACACCACGAACGACGCCGCGTCGGCGGCGAGCACGCCGCGGGTGCCGAGCCACGGCAGCAGAGCGGCGGCGAGCAGCGGCCCGGCGAGCTCGGCGACGTTGGTGACCAGGCCGAGGCGGGCGTTGCCGGCGGCGAGCCCTTCGGCCGGCACCAGCGACGGCACCGCCGCCCGCGACGCCGACTGGAAGACCTGACCGGCGACCGCCCGGGCGGCGACGAGCGCCAGCAGCAGCCACAGCGACGGCAGGAACAGCGCGATCGCGGCGACCGCCAGCGCCTGGGCGAGCTCGCAGCCGATCATCAGCCGGCGCCGGTCGAACCGGTCGGCGAGCGTCCCCGCGAACGGCGCGACGAGCGACGGCACGAAGTCGCCGGCGAGCAGCAGCGCGGCGACCGCGAGCCCCTGACCCGTCGCGCCGGCGACGTGCAGCATCAATGCGACCATGCTGAGGGTGTCGCCGGCGTACGAGATGCCGCGCGCCCCGAGAAGGACACCCAGACCCCTCGGGGTTGTCTCGGGGTCGCTCCCTGATGCGTCTCTTATCCGCGCGGCCATACCTTCATCCACATGACCGAGTGGCTCGAACCGCTGTACAGCCTGCCCGCCGCCCTGCTGGGGCTGGCGCTGGGGCTCGTCATGCTGCTCGACTCCATCCCGCTGCTCGGCATCCTGATCCCGGCCGACGTCGCCATCCTCACCACGGCCGGCGCGGCCGACCCGGTCAGCAGCCTCGGCTGGATCATCGCAGGCTGCCTCGCCGGCTGGTCACTGAGTTTCCTGGCCGGCTGGGCCTTCGGGCAGCGGCTGCGCGAGGGCCGGTTCGGCCGCTGGATCGGCGAGGCGCGCTGGGCGAAGGCCGACCACGTGGTGCGCACCGGCGGCAGCCGCATCCTGGTGACCGCGCCGTTCCTGCCATTCCTCAACACGCTGGTGCCGCTCGCGGCCGGCGGGCTGCGGATGCCGTACCTGCGGTTCCTGCGCTCCGCCGCGCTCGGCTCCGCGCTGTGGGGCGGGCTCTACGTCGGGCTGGGCGTGCTCGCGACCCGGCTGTCGGGGCTGCTCCCCACGGGCAACCTGACCACGGTCGCGACCATCGGCTTCGGCCTCACGTTCGGCTGGGTGGCGCTCTTCACGACCCGCCGCATGGCCACTGTCGGTAACTGATCGGACGCGTTCTCGGTCCTGTGCTTCCGGGTGACAGTCGGTAATCTGACGGCTGACCAGCCCCCGGAAGGGACTCCGTTGCGCAAGCGCATCATCGCCTCGCTCCTCGCGGCGCTCATCGTGGTCGGCGGCTGGGCGGTGCCGGCCGGCGCGGCGCCCGGCGACCCGACGGCCGCCCCCGACGAGGGCAGCGCCAACATGACCCTCGGTGAGCTGCTGGACAAGGCCAACGGCGAGTTCCTGGACGCCCAGGGCATCCTGGAGGTCTCCAAGCAGCGCCAGGCGGAGCTCACCACGAAGGTCGCCGCCATGCAGGCCGAGCTGGACGTGATCCTCGCCGAGGTCAACATCATCGCCGGCGCCGCCTACCGCAGCGGCGGCATCCGCACCACCGCGGCGCTGATCCAGAGCGAATCGACCGAGTCCTTCATCGAGCGCACGATGATGGTCAACACGGTCGCCCGGTACAACGACCGGAAGATCGGGCAGCTGACGAAGCTGCAGAAGGAGCTCGGCGAGGCGAAGAAGGCCGTCGACGCGGAGGTCGCGCAGCAGCAGGCGCAGACCGACATCATGGCCAAGAAGAAGAAGGACGCCGAGGCGGCGCTGGTGAAGATGGGCGGCCGGGCCAACGGCTACGTCAACGTCAACTCACCGCTGGCGACCCCGGCCCCGCGCAACGCCAACGGCTCGTGGCCGAAAGAGAACTGCATCATCGACGACCCGACCACGACCGGCTGCATCACTCCCCGGATGATCCACGCGGTGAAGGAGGCCCAGAAGGCCGGCTTCACGCGCTACTACTCGTGCTTCCGGCCCTCCGGACCGTATGAGCATCCGAAGGGCCGGGCCTGCGACTTCGCCGCCCAGTCGGGCGGCTTCGGCGGGGTGGCCAGCGGCGGCGACAAGACCTACGGCACCAACCTCGCCGCCTACTTCGTCAAGAACGCGAGCGCGCTCGGCGTGCTCTACGTGATCTGGTTCCGCCAGGTGTGGACGCCGGCCGCCGGCTGGCACTCGTACAGCGGCGGCAACGGCGACCCGTCCAGCGACCACACCAACCACGTGCACCTGTCGATGATCTGACCGCCTACAGGGGCAGCCGCCAGCCGAAGGGGTCCTCCTCGGTGCCGCGCTGAATGCCGACGAGCGTGTCGCGGATCTTCGCGGTGAAGGGGCCCTCGACCGCGCCGGCGATGGCGAACTCGCCGTCGGTGGTGCGGGCGGTGCCGATCGAGCTGATGACGACGCCGGTGCCGCTGGCGAAGGTCTCCTTCAGCCGGCCGGAGCGGGCGTCGTCGCGCCACTCGTCGAGGCCGTACGGGCGCTCGGTGACCGTGTAGCCCAGGTGGGCGGCGAGGCGCAGCACCGAGTCGCGGGTGACGCCCGGCAGGATCGAGCCGTTGAGCGGCGGGGTCACCAGCTCGCCGTCGTAGACGAAGAACAGGTTGTTGCTGCCCGCCTCCTCGATGTACCGGCGCTCGACCGAGTCGAGGAACACCACCTGGTCACAGCCGGCCTCCTGGGCCTGCGCCTGCGCGCGGAGGCTGGCGGCGTAGTTGGCGGCGGTCTTCACGGCGCCGGTGCCGCCGGGCGCGGCCCGCGAGTACTCCTGCGAGACCCACATCGTGACGGGCTTCGCGCCGCCGGCGAAGTAGGCGCCGGCCGGCGAGGCGATGACGGCGTACAGGTACTCCGACGACGGCCGGACCCCGAGGAACGGGTCGGTCGCGATCATGAACGGGCGCAGGTAGAGGCTCTGCCCCTCGCTCGTCGGCACCCAGTCGCGGTCCGCCTCGACGAGCACCCGCAGCGACCGCAGGAAGAGCTCCTCGGGCAGCCGCGGCATCGCCAGGCGCTCCGCCGTGACGTTGAGCCGGCGGGCGTTGGCGTCCGGGCGGAAGAACGCGACGCCGCCGCCGGGCTGGGCGTAGACCTTGAGACCCTCGAAGATCTCCTGCCCGTAGTGCAGGGCGGCGGTCGCCGGCGAGAGCGCGAGCGGGCCGAACGGCTCCAGCTTCGCGTCATACCAGCCCTTCGTGTCGGCATACCGCACGGTGACCATGTGATCGGTGAAGACGCGACCGAAACCGGGGTCGCTCATCAGGGCGGCGCGCTCCGCGGCAGAACGGCGGGTGGCGGCGACGGTGGCGAATTCGAGCATCCCGCGACTGTATTCGCTCACTGAACGATGCCTAAGCTCCTTCCCGGGGACTGGGCGGTAGCTTCAACGGCGGTGATTCCGCGGCGGTGGTTTCAGCGGTGGTGATTCCGCGGTGGTGGTTCAGCGGTGGTGGTTCAGCGGTGGTCGCTTCAGAATAGGTCCTTCGGGGGCAGGGGCGACTGGGTGGCGACGTCGTCGGTCACCACGCGGGCGCCGGCGACGAGACGGTCCAGGTCGTCGCCGTGCACGAGCCGCGCCGGGAACGCGTCCCCGGCACCCGCCCGGGCGAAGCCGGCGACGGGGAGCGGGGCCGCCGACGCGGCCAGCACGACATTGCCGAAGCGGCGGCCGCGCAGCACGGCCGGCTCGGCGAGCAGGCACACGTCCGCGAAGAGCCGGCGCAGCGTCGCGACCTGGCCGCGCGCGAACGCCAGGCCGGTGCCGTCGGCGAGGTTCGCGGCGTACACGCCGCCGGGGCGCAGCAGCCGGGCCGCGGCGGTGACGAACTCCAGCGACGCGAGGTGCGCCGGCACCCGGGCGCCGCGGTAGACGTCGGTGATGATGAGGTCGAAGCGGCCGCCGGACATCGACTCCACAGCGGCTCTCGCGTCCATGGCGCGGACCCGGATGTCGGCGCCGCGCGGCAGGGGGAGTTCCCGCCGCACCAGGTCGATCAGCGCCGCGTCGAGCTCGACGACCCGCTGCGAGGAGCCGGGCCTGGTCGCGGCGACGTAACGGGCCATCGTCAGCGCGCCACCGCCGAGGTGCAGCACCGACAGCGGGGTGCGCGCGGGTGCGATCCCGTCGACGATCGAGGCGAGGCGGCGCATGTACTCGAAGTCCAGCCGGCTCGGGTCGTCGAGGTCGACGGCCGACTGCGGATAGCCGTCGACCAGCAGCGTCCACCGGCCCGGCCGCCCGTCGTCGGGGAGCAGCTCGGCGACACCGCCGTCGATCTCACTGACGATGCCGGACCCACGCTTCTGACGACCCATGGATCACACCGTAGTTACAGTTCACGAGAAGAATTTTTGTCACCGGGTGTTGTTCAATGTCGCCTTTAGGACGAACATCGTCCCGTTGGTGCCCGAACGACACTCCTCACGCGGAGGCGCGATGCAAGTACCCGCCGCATTCGAATACGCGAAAGCGACGACGGTGAGCCAGACCCTCGAACTGCTGTCCCAGTGGGGCGAGGACGCCCGGGTCATCGCCGGCGGTCACAGCCTGATCCCGATGATGAAGCTCCGGCTGGCCCGGCCGACCGCGCTGATCGACATCAACGACGTCAGCGAGCTGTCCTACATCCGGGTCGAGGGCGGCGAGCTGCGAATCGGTGCGCTGACCCGGCACGCCGAGCTGCTCGACTCCGCGCTCGTCGAGGAGCACTACCGAATCTTCCGCGACGCGGAGCGGGTGATCGCCGACCCGATCGTGCGCAACCGAGGCACCGTCGGCGGGTCGCTGTGCCAGGCGGACCCGGCCGAGGACCTCTCCGCCGCGTTCGCCGCGGTCGACGCGTCGGTCGTGATCCAGGGTGCCCAGAATGGTGTTCAGAGGTCGCGCACCGTGAAGCTGACCGAGTTCCACGTCGGGCCCTACGAGACGGTCGTCGAGGCCGGCGAGCTGCTCACCGAGGTGCGCGTGCCGATCCGCCCGGGTGGCGGCTCCGCGTACACGAAGGTCGAGCGCCGCGTCGGTGACTGGGCGGTCGCCGCCGCCGGCGCCGCGATCTGGACCGACGCCGCGGGCACCGTCAGCAACGTCGGCATCGGCCTGGCCGCCGTGGGCGCCGAGCACTTCCGGGCCGCGGAGGCCGAGGCGTACCTCGTCGGCAAGCCCGCCACGGAGGAGAGCTTCGCCGAGGCGGGGCGCATCGCCGCCGAGCACAGCAACCCGGTCGCCGACCAGCGCGGACCGGTCGACTACAAGCGCCACCTCGCGGGGGAGCTGACCGTGCGCGCGCTGCGCGCCGCGGCCGCCCGCGCGCGTGGGCAGGAGGCCTGATCATGCAGATCACCGTGACGGTGAACGGCGAAAGCCACACCCGCGACGTGGAGCCCCGGCTGCTGCTGGTGCACTTCCTGCGCAACGAGCTCGGCCTCACCGGGACGCACTGGGGCTGCGACACGTCCAACTGCGGCGTGTGCACCGTGACCCTGGACGGCGTGCCCGTCAAGTCCTGCACCGTCCTGGCGGTGATGGCCGACGGCAAGCAGGTCGGCACCGTCGAAGGGCTCGAGCGTGCGGACGGCCTGGACCCGGTCCAGCAGGGCTTCGTGCAGTGCCACGGCCTGCAGTGCGGCTTCTGCACCCCCGGCATGATGCTCACCGCCCGCTGCCTGCTCGACAAGAACCCCGACCCGTCGGAGCAGGAGATCCGCGAGGCGATCTCCGGCCAGCTCTGCCGGTGCACGGGTTACGAGAACATCGTCCGCTCGGTCCGCTGGGCGGCGGAGCACGAGGCTGCAGCGAAGGCCGAGGTGACGTCATGACCGTGACCGAGACCCCCATGGGCTTCGGCCGCATGCACCGCAAGGAAGACGCGCGGTTCGTGCGCGGCAAGGGCAACTACGTCGACGACGTCAACCTGCCCGGCATGCTGCACGGCTCGTTCCTGCGCAGCCCGTACGCCCACGCGAAGATCGTCTCGATCGACACGAGCGCGGCGGAGGCGCTGCCGGGCGTCAAGGCCGTCATCACGGGTGCCGTCCTGGAGACGCTGAAGCTCGCGTGGATGCCGACCCTGTCCTACGACACGCAGGCCGTGCTCGCGACCGACAAGGTCCGCTTCCAGAACCAGGAGGTCGCCTTCGTCGTCGCCGAGAACCACTACATCGCGCGGGACGCGCTCGAGCTCATCGAGGTCGAGTACGAGCCGCTGCCGGTCGTGGCGGACGCGAAGCAGGCCCTCGCCCCGGACGCCCCGGTCATCCGGGACGACAAGGAGGGCAAGACCGACAACCACATCTTCGACTGGTCCGCCGGCGACGCGGAGAAGACCGACGCGGTCTTCGCCTCGTCGGAGGTCGTGGTCGGCGAGGACATCCTGTACCCGCGGGTGCATCCCTCGCCGCTGGAGACGTGCGGCGCGGTCGCCGACTTCGACAAGGTCAGCGGCAAGCTGACGATCTACTCGACCACCCAGGCGCCGCACGCGCACCGGACCGTCTACGCGCTCGTCGCGGGCCTGCCGGAGCACAAGATCCGGGTCATCTCCCCCGACATCGGCGGCGGCTTCGGCGGCAAGGTCGGCATCTACCCCGGCTACGTCCTGGCGATCGTCGGCTCCATCGTCACCGGCAAGCCGGTGAAGTGGATGGAGGACCGCAACGAGCACCTGACGGCCACCGCGTTCGCCCGCGACTACCACATGCGCGGCGAGATCGCGGCGACGAAGGACGGCAAGATCCGCGCCCTGCGGGTCAAGGTCCTCGCCGACCACGGCGCCTTCAACGGCACCGCCCAGCCGACCAAGTTCCCGGCCGGCTTCTTCCACATCTTCACCGGGTCCTACGACCTGGAGGCGGCGTCCTGCGACGTCACCGGCGTCTACACCAACAAGGCACCCGGCGGCGTGGCGTACGCCTGCTCCTTCCGGATCACCGAGGCGGCGTACCTCGTCGAGCGCATGATCGACGTGCTGGCGTTCGAGCTGAAGATGGACCCGGCCGAGCTGCGGCTGAAGAACCTGCTCAAGCCGGAGCAGTTCCCGTACACCACGCCCACCGGCTGGGAGTACGACTCCGGCGACTACCCGCGCGCGCTCCGGCTCGCCATGGACATGGTCGAGTACGACAAGCTCCGCGCGGAGCAGGCCGACAAGCTCAGCCGCGGCGAGTACATGGGCATCGGCATCAGCTTCTTCACCGAGGGCGTCGGGGCCGGCCCCCGCAAGCACATGGACATCCTCGGCCTGGGCATGGCCGACGGCGCCGAGCTGCGGGTCCACCCGACCGGCAAGGCGGTGCTGCGGCTGTCGGTGCAGACGCAGGGCCAGGGCCACGAGACGACGTTCGCGCAGATCGTCGCCGAGGAGCTGGGCATCTCGCCGGACGACATCGACGTCGTGCACGGCGACACCGACCAGACCCCGTTCGGCCTCGGCACCTACGGCTCGCGCTCGACGCCGGTCTCCGGCGCGGCGACCGCGATCGTGGCCCGCAAGGTCCGCGACCGGGCCCGGATCGTGGCGTCGGCGATGCTCGAGGTGTCCCCGGACGACCTGGAGTGGGAGAAGGGGAAGTTCTTCGTCAAGGGCGACCCCGACCAGGCCAAGACGATCCAGGAGATCGCGATGGCCGCGCACTCCAGCCTGGAGTTGCCCGAGGGCGTCGAGGGCCACCTGGACGCGACGACGGTCTACAACCCGCCGAACCTGACCTACCCGTTCGGCGCGTACATCTGCGTCGTCGACGTCGACCCGGCCACCGGCCAGGTCAAGGTCCGCCGGTTCATCGCCGTCGACGACTGCGGCGTGCGGATCAACCCGATGATCGTCGAGGGCCAGGTGCACGGCGGCCTCGCCGACGGCATCGGCATGGCGCTCATGCAGCTCATGGCGTTCGACGAGGACGGCAACCACCTCGGCGCGTCGCTCATGGACTACCTGCTGCCGACCTCGCTGGAGTGCCCGTCGTGGGAGCTCGGCGAGACGGTCACGCCGTCGCCGCACCACCCGATCGGCGCCAAGGGCGTCGGCGAGTCCGCGACGGTCGGCTCGCCGGCCGCCGTGGTCAACGCGGTCCTCGACGCGCTGAAGCCCCTCGGGGTCCGGCACGCCGACATGCCCCTCACCCCGTCCAACGTGTGGCGCGCCGCGCAGGGCCGCCCGATCCGAACGGACCTCGCCATCTCATGACCGACCTCCTTCATCGCGCCGACCGGTTGCGCGCCGACCGCACCCCGTTCGTCCTCGCGACGGTCGTGCGGGCCGAGCGGCCGACCAGTGCCAAGGCGGGAGACCGCGCCCTCGTGCTGCCGGACGGCACGATGGAGGGGTTCGTCGGTGGCACCTGCGCCGAGTCGACCGTCCGTCTCCAGGGGCTCCGGCTGCTGGAGACGGGCGAGTCGACGCTGCTGCGCATCACGCCCGACGGCTCTGACGTCACGTCCGAGCGGGAAGGTCTGCTCACCGTCTCCAACCCGTGCCTGTCCGGCGGGACCCTCGAGATCTTCCTGGAGACGATGATTCCGGCGCCGCTCGTGTACGTGCAAGGCGAGGCTCCCGTCGCCCGCGCGATGGTGGACGTCGCGCGATCCATCGGCTGGGAAGCGGTCAGCGGGCCCGCTTCGGCGGTGCCGCTGGACGCGTCCGCGGTCGTCGTCGCCTCCCACGGGCGCGACGAGATCGAGTCCCTCACCGCGGCGGTCAAGGCGGACGTGCCGTACATCGCGCTGGTCGCCAGCCGTAAGCGGGCTCTCGCGGTCATCGGCGAACTGCCGCTGACCGACCTGGAGAAGGCGCGCATCCACGCGCCGGCCGGGCTGGACATCGGCGCGCGGACGGCGCCGGAGATCGCGCTGTCCATTCTCGCCGAGGTCATCTCCAAGCGGCCCCGGCAGACCGCCCCGCCGCCCGGTCGTATCGAGCTTCCGCTGCTGCAGGTCCCCGCCGCCTCGAAGGTCGCGGTCGCCAAGGACGTCATCTGCGCGATGGACGTGGCGATCTCGCCGGACGCGCTGCAGTACGAGCACGAGGGCACCATGTACTACTTCTGCGGCTCCGGCTGCCGGCGGGCGTTCATCGACAACCCGGCCCGGTACCTGTGACGGCCTCGGTCGAGGAGCTGGTCGACGGCCTGTCCGAGCAGGGCTACCTCGCCGACCAGGGGCTCGCCACGGCGCTGTTCCTGTCGGTGCGGCTCGGCCAGCCGATCCTGCTGGAGGGCGAGCCCGGGGTCGGCAAGACCGCCGCCGCGGGCGCCCTCGCCGCGTCGCTGGACACCCCGCTCATCCGGTTGCAGTGCTACGAGGGGCTCAGCGCCGCCGAGGCCCTGTACGAGTGGAACTACCCACGCCAGCTGCTGGGGATCCGGCTCGCCGAGGCGCGCGGCGAGGTGCCCCGGGAGGCGGACCTGTTCGCCCCCGAGTACCTGCTGCGCCGGCCCCTGCTCGCCGCGATCGAGCACCCCGGGCCGCGCCCGGCGGTGCTGCTCATCGACGAGGTCGACCGGGCCGACGACGAGTTCGAGGCGTTCCTGTTCGAGCTCCTGGCGGAGGGCTCGGTGACCATCCCCGAGCTGGGGACGCGGACCGCGGTGGTGCCGCCGATCGTCGTGCTGACCAGCAACCGGACCCGCGACCTGCACGACGCGCTGCTGCGGCGCTGCCTGTACCACTGGATCGGCTACCCCGACGCGCACCGGGTCGCGGCGATCATCCGGCAGCGGGTGCCGGGCGCCGACGAGCTCCTCGCCGCCCAGGTCGCCGGCGCGGTGTCGCGGCTGCGCGGGCTGGACCTCACCAAGCCACCCGGCGTCGCCGAGGCGATCAGCTGGGCCAACGCGCTGCGCCTGCTGGGCCTGCCCCTGGACGAGAAGTCCGCCGGCGCGACCCTCGGCGCCGTCCTGAAGTACCGCGAGGACGAGGAGCTGGCCCGCCGGACGGGTCTGGCGGACCTTGCCACGGGGTGATCTCGCCGGGCTCGTCGCCGCCTTCGGCGCGGCGCTGCACGACGCCGGCCTGCCCGTCGGGCCGGACCGCGGCGAGCGCTTCGCCCGCGCCGTCACGCTCCTCGCCCCCACCACCACCGCGGAGCTGCACCGCTGCGCGCGGGCGACGCTGACCTGCCACCCCGAGCAGTTCGAGATCCTCGACCGGGTCTTCGACGCGGTCTTCCGCGGCTACGCCGACGACCCGGCCGACTTCCGCGGCGACCCCAACGCCACCGGCACGTCCACGACCACCAGGTCCGGCGGCTTCTCCAGCGCGGGCCCGTCGTCGGAGTCGCCGTCCTCCTCGCAGGCGCCCGCCCGCGAGGTCGAGATCCCGGTCGCCACCGTCGGCAGCGCGGCGGAGCGGCTCGCCTCCCGCGACTTCGCCACGCTGACGCCCGAGGAGCTCGCGGCGCTGCAGGACCTGATGCGGCGGCTCGCCGTCGCCACCCCGCCGCGCCGGACCCGCCGCATGCGCGCGAGGCCGCTCGGTGCCGCCGTCGACCTCCGGGCCACCCTGCGGCGGGCCAGGCGCTCGGGCGGGCATCCGGTGCGGCTGATGCGCCGGGAGCCCCGGCTGCTGCCGCGGCGGCTCGTCGCGCTGTGCGACATCTCCGGATCCATGGAGCCCTACGCCAGGGCGATGCTGCAGCTGCTGTACTGCGCGGCCGGCACCTCGCGCGCCGAGGTGTTCACGTTCGCCACCCGGCTGACCCGACTCACGAAGGTGCTCGCCCGCACCCGCCCGGCCGTCGCGCTCGCCCGCGCCGGCCAGGCCGCCCCCGACTGGTCCGGCGGCACCCGTATCGGGGCTGCGCTGAAGGCCTTCAACGACGGCTACGGCCGCCGTGGGATGGCCCGCGGCGCGATCGTCCTCATCGTCTCCGACGGCTGGGAGACCGGCGACCCGGCGCAGGTCGGCGTCGAGATGGCCCGGCTGTCCCGCCTCGCCCACCGGATCGTGTGGGTCAACCCCCGGACCCAGAGCCCCCGCTACCGGCCCCTCGTCGGTGGCATGGCCGCCGCGTGGCCCTACTGCGACGCGGTGGTCAGCGCCCACTCCCTCACCGCTCTCGACCCCCTCCTGGCCGCGCTCGAAGGCCAATCTCGAAGGACGTGACCGTCAATGCTGCTCACCAATGAGTTCGTCGTCCACCGGCCCCTCGAAGAGACCTGGGCGGTGCTGACCGACCTGGAGCGGATCGCCCCCTGCATGCCCGGCGCCCAGCTCACGTCGGTGCAGGGGGACGAGTACCACGGCAAGGTCAAGGTGAAGGTCGGCCCGATGACCGCCCAGTTCTCGGGCGTGGCCACCTTCAAGGAGCGCGACGACGCGGCGCACCGGGCGGTGATCGACGCCCGCGGCCGCGACGCGTCCGGCAAGGGCCGCGCGTCGGCGCTCGTCACGGCGGTGCTGACGGCGGAGGGCGAATCGACGAAGGTCGCCGTCGAGACGGATCTGACGATCGCGGGGCCCTTGGCGCAGATGGGCCGCAGCACGATCGGCGACATCAGCACCCGGCTGCTCGGTCAGTTCGTCACCAACCTGGAGGCGCAGCTGGCCGAGACGTCCCCCTCCGCCGAGACGTCCCCCTCCGCCGGGACGTCGCCCTCCGCCGGGACGTCGCCCTCCGCCGGGACGTCGCCCTCCGCCGAGGAGTCGCCTGCCTCGGTCGAGCACGTCGAGCAGGTCGAGGCGATCGTGCCGACCGCTCCCGTCCCCGACGCGAACGGCGTCACGACCGCACCCGCGCAGCAGGCCGTCCGCGTCATCGAGGGGCCCGAGGCGGCACCCGTCAACCTTCTGGAGACCGCCGGGACCACCAACATCGTGAAGATCGCGGTGCCGGTCGTCATCCTCGTCGCGGTGATCGTCGCGCTGGTCGTCTGGCTGGTCTGAACGGGCTGAACAGGGCAAGGGGCACCGGCCGGGTTGCGGCCGGTGCCCCTCCTTTCCTCACCCCATCCGATGCGGCCGCCCAATCAACCGCAGGTGAAGACCGCCGGGGCCGCGTTCGGGCCCCACGCCACCCTGCCGACGAGCAGGATCGTCGTCGACTCGCCCGGCTTCAGCCGGCTCTGCCACGGCTTGACCTTCACCGAGGCGCCGGTCTGCGTCGCGGTGCCGTTGACCGCGAGGTCGACCTTCTGCGTGCCGGTGTAGGCGAAGCCCAGCGCCCAGTCGTTCATCGTCTGGCGGGACGTGTTGCGGACCGTCACGGAGGCGATGTAGACGCCGCCGAGGTCCAGGACCTTGGTGTAGGTGACGGTGCACGGCTGCTTCGCGACCGCGCCGCCCTCACCCTGGTCCGCCAGGAACGACGCCACGAACGACAGCGCCGAGTTCCAGTTGATCGTGATCTCGTTGGTCGACCACGACTCGATGTCGTCGAGGTAGCAGAACTGCGGCTTGCAGCCCGGCAGGATCTTCGACGCGACCGGGTCCTGGATCGAGGAGTTCGGCCCGCCCGACAGCGACCCGGCCGGCGGGTTGGGCAGCGCCGGGTTGAGCTGGTGGGCGTACATCCTCGAGTGCTGGTTGTGCGACGCCCGCTCGCCGTAGCCGGTCACGTAGGACTGGTTGAGCGCGTTGCGGCCGAGGATGTAGTCCATGCCCGTCAGGACGCCGTCGCGGAACGTCGTGTCGCCGCTGATGTCGTACGCCGTGGCGATGACGGCCAGGTTGTTCACGATCAGGCCGTTGGAGCCCCAGTCGAACTTCCCGTTGGACGGGTTGTAGGCGATGTTGTACGCGTTGCCCCGCAGCGTCTGCAGGTAGCCGCGGGCACCGTCCACAACGGACTGCCGCACCCGCGCCCGGTCGGCCAGCGCGTTGGGCACGGTCGCGAGGTCGAGCCGGCCGGCCGTCGCGGTGAACTTCCAGTCGAAGCCCTCCGGGCGGAACACGTCGGCGGTGTGCCACGGCGACGCCACGACCGCGTCCTGGTAGACCTTCTCGCCGGTGCTGATGAACAGCTCCGCCGCGGCCCAGTAGAACTCGTCGGTGACGTTGTCGTCGTCGTACGCGCCGCCGCCGGTGCCGTCCGTGACGAGGGCGTATCGGGCCGGGTTGGCGACCGCGGCCGCGTACGCCGTCTTCGCCGCGGCGAGCAGCTTCGCGGCGAACGCCTTGTCGTAGGGCTGGAAGAGCCGGGCGCCCTGGGCGGCGGTCGCGGCGAGGTTCAGCGTCGCGGCCGTCGACGGGGCGTGCAGCTCCCGCGGCTGCGGGTCGGCGGCGGGGTCGAGCGGCAGGCCGGTCCAGGCGGCGTCGTGCACCTTGTGATGCACCATGCCGGCGAGTGGCTTGCCCGCCGGGACCTGCATCCGCAGCATGAACTCGAGCTCCCAGCGCGCCTCGTCGAGGACGTCGGGCACCTGGTTGCCGTGCTCCGGGACGCGCAGCGAGCCGTCGCCGAGCTTGTCCGCGCGGGCGCCGGCGGCGACCTTGGTCCGCTCGAAGGTGCTCAGCAGCTGATACACCGAGATGCCGCCGTTGACGACGTACTTGCCGTGGTCGCCGGCGTCGTACCAGCCGCCGCGCACGTCGAGCCGGTAGTCGCACAGGCCCGGCTGGCACGGGACGTCCGTGTCGCCCTGGTTGGGCGCGACGCCGAGGTGGCCGGCCGCGCGGCCGTAGCCGGGGGCGATGCTGTCGAGGATCTCGATGCCGCTGCGCTGGGTGTAGTACCAGGACAGCGAGTCGGTGCGCAGCTTCTCGTAGGCGGCGTTGACCCCGATGTCGAAGGGCACGCTGGTCTCGCCGTCGGCGGTCAGCGTGTATCCGGCGCCCTTCACCCTGTACGCGCTGAAGTCGGCCGTCTGGACGTTCTGGCCGGAGGTGGCGTCGACCCCGGCCGGCGTGGTCGTGCCGGTGGCGACGACCGTGCCGGCGGCGTTGCGCAGCTGCCACGGCAGGCCGGTGGTCGCCTCGGTGACGACGGTGGCGGCCTTCGGGCCGTCGGCGAGGTAGCCGACCTGGTTGACCCGCACGCGGGGGCCGGTGTCCGGGACGTACACGGGCGGCGGAGCACCTCCCTGCAACGAGATGTCGTCGAGGCACAGCGTCCAGGCGGTCGCGCTGCCGCCGACCTGGAACGCGACCTGGCCCGCGTCGGTGTCGGCCGCCGCGGTGAACGTGTAACTGTAGGACTGCTGCGCCGCGGTGAGGGCCGGCGCCGCGGAGAGCTCCTGGGTGTAGGGCGGCGCCGCGAGCTGGACGTTGGCCCGGATCGTCACCGGCGTGCTGGCGCTGGCCTTGAAGGCGAGCTTGTACGACTCGCCGGCCTGCAGCTTGACGGCGTTCTGCCCGATGATGGCGTCCCACGGG
Source organism: Dactylosporangium sp. NPDC050588 (assembly GCF_040654975.1). NCBI lineage: Bacteria > Bacillati > Actinomycetota > Actinomycetes > Micromonosporales > Micromonosporaceae > Dactylosporangium > Dactylosporangium sp. NPDC050588. The sequence continues at coordinate 119,472 of NZ_JBFAJA010000011.1, forward strand.
TTGGTGGTCCCGGCGGGGATGGCCGCGCACAGCTGCCCGCCCACGACGGAGGCCGGCGCGTTGCCGGTCCACCACCACGGGTCGGTGCCGCTGTCGAAGGTGCCGTTGACGAGCTGTTCGGCCGGATCGGCGAATGCGGCGGACGCGGTCATCGGCACGACCAGGACCGCCGCGACTAAGGCGAGCGAGAGTTTGCGCTTCACACAGACACCCCTTGTGGCGGAAGGGAATTGGGAGCGCTCCCACTGTGTCTTACCGCACACAAGGGTGTCAATACTCAAGCTGCCTAGCGTTTCAGGGTGGGAAACACGTACCAAACCAGCACGAACAACACCCCGAGCGTGGCGGCCGCCGCGATCGCCCACGAGACCGCGACGACGACCTCGAACACCAGGAACACGGCGCCGACCACGGAGAGCCACAGGAACACGAGGCCGATCTGCGCGAGCGTGTCGCTCGACTCGACGAGCTGCTCCTTGCGCCCCCGGCGGAACAGGATCCGGTGATGGCTGACCGGGGCGATCAGGCACAGCGTCGCCAGGGCGGTGAGCACCAGCGTCACGATGTACGTTGCACGCTGGACGGCCGTGATCTCCACGAACCGCTGGTTGAACGGGATCGTCAGCAGGAACGCGAACAAGATCTGCACGCCGGTCTGCGCGACCCGCAGCTCCTGCAGCAATTCGTTCCAATTCCGGTCGGAACGCTCAACGGGACTCTCGTCGCGATCGGCCATGCGGGTTCTTTTACCCAACCGGTCGCCAGAACGAAACTGGCGATCGGGTCAAACCCGGCGCGTCGGGGCTGCGACCGGTTGCATGCTGGGCATATGGTCGCGAACGTGAGCGCACCCTTCGATGAGTTGACGTCCGGTCGACGCGCGTGGATCGCCCGGGCCGGGCTGGCCGAGCTCGCCTCCGCCGTCGGGCGTCCCGGCCGTGTGGCGGTCTCCATGCGGCCCGACCTGCTGGCGCGGGTCGACCAGCACGCCGCCGCGGTCCGCGAGTCCCTCGGTGGCACGCTGCTCGACCCGGTGGCCCTCGCCGGTTACGCGGCGGCGATCCGCGACGCCGCCAGGGACGCGGGCGAGACCCTCGACGACTGGTCCCGCCCGACCTGGGCGATGCTCCGCCTGCTGGCGGTCTGCTCGCTGATCCCCTCGTAGGCGCCTACCTGTTGCTCTCCTCAGGCGCTTACTTCAGGAAGCGCTTGTCGGCGTGCAGTGGGTCCGTCAGCCGGATGGTGATGAACTCGTTGTTGTCGGGCTGACCCGGCGTGCGGCCGTTGGAGAACGGGAAGTTGTTGTCGTTGACCACGCCGAGGGTCTTGTCGTCGAGGATGACGACGTCCTCGATGGTCTGGAACGGGAACGTGAAGGTGCCAGTGTCCCCACCGAGGTGGCGCGGGTCGGCGAGGTTCATGAGGTCCGCCACGAGCGTCTTGTCGAGCTTGCCGTCGCGGTTGCGGTCGCGCTTGTCGGCGAGGTAGATCCGCTTGAACTTCGCGGTCGCGCCCTGGCCGTTGTCGCGCTCGATGACGAGGAAGCGGTCGTCGTCGACGGCGATCGCGTCGCCGATCGCGTTGGCCGGGTCCTCCAGCTGGTAGATCCAGCGCTTGCCCGTGTACGCGCGGGACGCGACGTCGAACTCGTTGAGCCGCAGGCCGCCGGGCGCGTCGCCGGCGACGACGCCCTCCAGCAGCGCGTACAGCTTCCGGCCGTCGGGCGACTGGGCGAGGCCCTCGAAGCCCTTGCTGCTGTTCAAATTCGGGTTGCCTGCCGGGTTCTCCGGCGCGCGGACCCCGTCGAGCGGGATCGGCGCCTGCAGCAGCCGCCCGGCGCGGTCGAAGTGCAGCAGGTACGGGCCGAACTCGTCGCCGATCCAGTACGTGCCGTCCTTCGCCCGCTGGATCGACTCGACGTCGAAGTCCGAGCCGGTGAGCACCCGGTCGGGGCGGGTCAGCGCGAACGGCACGAGACCGTTCGGGTCCGTGAGGTTGATGCCACCGACCACGTCCACCGTTTGGTTGCCGTAGTCCGGGGCCACCCGGTGGATGCGCAGCACGAAGTCGGCGCTGTTGGCCTTGTTGCCGTAGCCGTTGTCCGAGAGCACCTCGAACGTGCCGTCCCCAAGCTGGACGATGCCGCTGAAGCCCTGGACCGGCTGGTCGGCGAACGGCGGCGTGATCCCGTTGGACGGCGTGCCGCCCAGCAGCGAGCCCGACGGGTCGCTGGCGGAGACGAACGTGGTCGCCGGCAGCGCGGCGAAGCCGGTCAGGGTGGCGCGGCCGTAGGTGTCGTGCGCTTCAGCGCTCGGCGCGGCGAGGGCCAGCGTCAGCACGCCGATACCCAGGCCGGCACCGGCACGTCGGAGATTCCTCATGGGCCGCGACGCTAAGCGGCCCGGGTGAACCACCCAGGTGCTTCCGGTGATCGGCCTACGTTTTCTTGGTGATCGCTTCCTGGAGCGTGCGCAGCCGGGCGACGACGGCCGGCCCGTCGGTGATGCTGCCGCCGCCCTGGTAGTACACGAACGACACGCGCACGACGAGCTCGCCGCTGGCGGCCTCCACGTACGCCTCGCCGTCGCCGGCGACGGAGAACGTCGACGCGTCGATCGACTTCGCGCCCTGCGCCGCGTTCTTGTCGTAGGCCACCTGCTGCGCGGCGCCCGACGAGGGGCGGACCAGCGTCAGGAACAGGTAGAAGTCGCCGGAGGCGCCGTCGACCGCGCACGCCTTGAGCGAGTCGGTGTCGCGGCGCTCCCTGGTGCCCGGCGCCTCGCCGAGCGCGGCCTTGAGCTGGTCGTCGGTGGCGATGCCGCACATGTCGGCGGTGTCGTAGACGGCGCCGTTGCGCTTCGCGTCCTGCGGACTGCCCTGCCCCGCCGGGTCGTCGCCGCAGCCGGCGAGCGCCAGGACGACGCCCGCCGACAGCACGGCTTTACGAATGGTCACGCAGTGTTTCTACACGGTTTTCAGACGCGGCCGAAGTCCTGGGTCCAGTACGGGGTCCCGTCCGCCTTGTACGCGAGACCGACACCGACCGCGACGCTGCTGCAGTTGAGGATGTTGGCCCGGTGGCCCTCGCTGTTGATCCAGCCGGTGACGACCTCCTGCGGCGACCGGTAGCCCCAGGCGATGTTCTCCGCCGACGCCCCGGTGGTGTACCCGGCGGCGACCTCACGCTGCACGAACGTGCTGCCGTTGGACCCGGTGTGGCTGAAGAAGTTGTTCGTCACCATGTCGGTGCTGTGGTTGCGCGCCGCCGCGACCAGCCGCGAGTCGATGCGCAGGGCGCCGCAGCCGTTGGCCTTGCGGTAGTTGTTGGTCAGCGTCACGACCTCGCTCTCCAGCGAGCTGCTCTCCACCGGCTTGGTGACGGGCGTCGTGGGCGCGGTGGCGGGCGTGGTGACCGGCTTCTTCGCCGGCGTGGTGGTCGGCTTCTTGGCGGTCGGCTTCTTCTTCTTTTTCTTCTTCTTGGACACCGCGGCAGCGACGTCCGCACCCGCGACCGCGTCACCGGCGGCGGTGACGACCTGCGCGGCGGCGGGGGCGGCCGTCGCTGCGGTGGCGGTGAGCGCGAAGCCGAGCGGCGCCGCGAGCAGCACGGCGGCGAGGATGGTGGCACGGCGAGGGAACCGGGTCACGATGGGAAAACCTTCCGTCGGTGAGCTTGACGGAGTTGGTATCGGGTGCCTCACAGCGCTCGTGAGCAGGTCAACTGGCCCGCAACGGTCGGCAACCGACCGGCTACCCGTGCGGGTGGGTCCCTAGTGGACCGGCCGCCGAAGTTCCGTCAAAGGTTGGAGGGCGGCGGCCCCGGGCATTCATACCGTTGAGCTACAGCAACGATCCGCCCGTCGAAGGAGCAGCAATGTCCACTCTGGTCAGGCCCCGGGACAACCGTTGGATCGCCGGCGTCTGCTCCGGCCTCGCCCGCCGGTTCGGCATGTCGCCCAACGTCATGCGGCTCATCTTCCTCATCTCGTGCCTGCTGCCGGGCCCGCAGTTCGTGATCTACATCGTGCTGTGGGTCCTGATGCCCGACGAGTCGAAGTCGCCCAGTTACAACTGAGGTCCGCACGGGTGCGCTCCGGGTTCGCCGGTCAACCGGCCGGCCGACCGGTCGAACTCGGAGGCATGTTCAAAGACCTCGCCGAAGCCACCCGCCACACCGCCGCCCGCGCGACCCTGAACGGCCTGATGACCTGGCTCGGCGAGTCCGGCCTGGCGGCCGCCGCCACCTCGGCCGGCCTCCAGGCCGCGGTCGACCAGCACGCCGCCTCGGTCCGCGACGCCCTCGGCGACCCGGAGCACGGCCCGAACGCCGTCGCCCTCGCCAGCTACGCCACCGGCGTCCGCGACGCCCTCATCGAGGCCCAGTGGCAGCTGCCACCGACCTCCGAGCTCGACTGGTCGAAGGCCGAGTGGCCCACGGTCCGCCTCATCGCCATCTGCGCCCTGGCCCGCTCCGCCGGCCACATCTGACCAAACTCCCCATCCCCCGCCCAGCCCTGCCCGCCGCCACCATCCCGGCCCCCAACCATGATCCGGAAGCCTTCGTGCTGCCCTGCGTGCACGACCTCTTCCGGATCACCGCGAGCCGGCACCCACGCCGGGGCCGGGCGTTCACCGGGCCGGGCGTTCACCGGGCCGGGCGTTCACCGGGCCGGGCGTACACCAGGGCGGTCGCGCTCCACACGCGGCGCCGGACCCTTACGACAGCGCACCCGCCCTGCGGCCGTCGCCCGTCACGATGCTCAGCGCCACGGTCCTCAGCCAACGGCACCGGTCACACCGCGGGGCGTAACCGTGATCCGGAAGACCTTGCGCTGCCCCAGGTGCACAACCTCTTCCGGATCACTGCTGGCCGGGCGGCGGGGTGGAGCGCTCGCGTGGGCCGCCGATGAACGCGGCCGCGACGGCGCCCGCGAGGCAGACGGCCGCGGTGATCAGGAAGATCTCGCGGTACTCGGTGCGCAGGGCGTCCTGGAGCGCGTTCGCGTACGCGGACATCAGCCGTCGTTGCTCCTCGGCAGGCTTGCCGAAGACCAGCGGGAAGTCGAGGTCCGCGGTCAGCTCGTGGAACCGGTGCAGTCCCCACGCCGTCAGGGCGGCGACCCCGATCAGCATGCCCATCGTCCGTGCCACGACCACCGCCGACGAGGCCACCCCGTGCTGCGACGCCGGGGTCGCCCGCAGCGCCGCCGCCGACAGCGGAGCGATCACCAGTCCCAGCCCGAGCCCCGCGAGCGCCAGGTCGGTGTCCAACCGCGGCAGGAACCCCAGGTGCCGCGCGGCGAGCACGTCCTCCGGCCAGCCCGCGATGAGCAGATACGCGACCGCCGCCAGCACGAGCCCACCGACGGCGACCGCCCGCTCGCGCACCCGCCCCGCACCCGACCCACCACCGCTGCCTGCGCCGCCACCACCGCCTGCGCCACCACCACCGCCTGCGCCACCACCACCGCCAGCGCCACCACCACCGCCAGCGCCACCACCACCGCCAGCGCCACCACCACCTGCGCCACCACCGCCAGCGCCACCACTACCGCCACCAGCGCCACCACCACCTGCGCCACCACCGCCAGCGCCACCACTACCGCCACCAGCGCCACCACCACCTGCGCCACCACCGCCAGCGCCACCGGCAGCAGCAGCACCAGCACCAGCATCGGCGGCATCGGGGCTGTCCACGGCCGGAAGTTCGGCAGCGCCGAGCATGGCGGCGCCGGGGCGGGCGGGGCTGTCCCACGCGTCCGGGCCGCCCGGGGTGAGCCGGCCCTCGCCGGCGCGAGTGGCGACCAGGTCGCGGGCTGCCGCGCCGGAAGGGACGTCACGCACGGCGGACCGGCGGGACTGGCGGAGCAGCAGGCCGCCCAGGACCGCCCCCACGGGGAGGGCGACCAGGAAGCGGGTCAGCACCAGGGTGGCCTCGACGCCGGACTTGCGCAGGAGGGTCTGCGCGACCAGCTCCACGTCGACCAGCGTGACCATGAGGGCGACGCCGGCGCACCAGCTCGCCACCAGGACCGCGAAGAACGGCAGCTTGGCGGCGCCGGTCAGGTCCAGCAGGCGGGTGCGGGCCCGGCGCTCCCACAGCACGAACAGCACCGTCACGACCGCGGCGCCGGCGAGGACGGGCCAGCCCCACGAGGGCAGGACGGAGCGCTCGGGGTCGGGGTTGTACAGCGCGGCGACCACCGCGCCGAGCGCCACCGCCAGGAGCAGCCCGCCGACCAGGTCGGTCTTGCGTGGGGCGGACGACCGCGGCGGGCCGCCGGGCACCGTGCGCCAGACGAGGACGATCGCGATCGCGACGAGCGGCAGGTTCAGCCAGAAGATGCCGCGCCAGGTGCCGAGGGCGGCGGCGACCGCCACCCCGTACAGGGGGCCGAGGACACTGCCGAGCTCCTGCGCCGCCCCGATGTTGCCGAGGACCAGGTGGCGGCCGCGGTCGGGCCACAGGTCGCTGACGAGGGCGACGGTGACGGGCAGCAGCGCGCCGCCGGCGATGCCCTGCAGCGTGCGGCCGCCGGTGAGCAGCCAGATCTCGCCACCGGAGGCGGCGGCCGTGAGCACGCCGGACGCGGCGGTGAGCGCGGAGCCGGCGGCGAACCCGAGCAGGCTCGCGACCAGCAGCGCCCGCCGGCCGAACCGGTCGGAGAGCGACCCGAGCAGCGGCATCCCGGCGACGTATCCGAGCAGGAAGCCGGTCACGACCGGGGTGACCCGCTCCAGCCGGGTGTCGGCGATGTGCAGGGAGTCCATGATGTCGGTGAGGACCCCGACGATCACGTAGGCGTCGAGCGCGGCGAGCAGCACCGCCACCCCGCCCACGCTGACGGCGAGCCGCCGCCGCCCGCCCCCGGAGGCGGGCGCAGTCGACGTCATCTGCTTACTTCGGCGGGGCGATGGTGACCGGGGCGTCGAACTCCTTGAACGTGATGGTGACCGTGCCGCCCTTGGCCTCGCCGACGGCGGGCAGAGTGAACGCGGCCTTCAGCAGCTTCTTGCCGTCCTTGGCGACCCAGAACTTGCCGGGCACGGAGCCGGTGACGCCGGGCACCACGTTGGCGAGGGTCTGCGAGGAGTTGTCGGTCGAGACCCGGTAGGCCTCCTGGCCGTCGACGCTCTCGGTGGCCTCGGTCTTGCCGTTGGTGGCGGTGCCCAGGACCTTGGCGATGCCGCGGTCGGGCGAGAGGATCGCCGACGGGTCGTAGACCGACGCCGCGAGGGCGAGCGGCAGCTGCTGGTAGTCGCCGGTGGGACCCTTCAGCCACATGGTCTGCCCTACGATGGTGAAGGCCATGTCGACCGTCGCGCCCATCTGCTCGACCTGGGCGGTCCCCTGCGCGTTGCCCTCCTTGGTCAGCACGCCGTCGGCGCGCTTGAGCGCCACGCCGGCGATGGTGCCGTCGGCGGTGATGAGGAACTTCGCGGACGTGATCCCGCCCATCGCGGTCGCGGACTCCTTGAGCAGCCCGTCTGCGGCCGGCAGGTTGGGATCCGCCTTCCCGGCGTCGTCCTCTTTGGACTTGCTGGTGCAGCCGGTCAGGACGAAGAGCAAGGCCGTGAAACCGGCCAGCAGAGCACGAGTGCGGGGCATACCGGCATGCTAGACCGCGCAACGAAACAACGGGCGAGCCGTGACGCTGGGCAGCGGTGAAGTCACCGAGCGACAGGTCTAGCGCCCCGCGAGCAGCTCCGCGACCGCCCGGCCCGAGGCGGCCGTCGCGCCGAACGTGGCGATGTGCAGGTCGCCCCGCGGTGCGGCGGGCACGCCCATCTCGACCACGACCGCGTCGGGGCGCACGGCGAGGGACGCCTTCAGCGCGTCGGTGATCCACGGGTAGCGGTGCGGGTCCCGTACCACCAGCAGCAACGGACGACCGATGGACGAGCGCAGCGCGTCGGGCAGGCCCTCCTCCGAGGACAGCCGCACCCCGGAGGTGTCGGGCACCAGCTCGGCGAGCGGCGCGATGAGCCCCCACGGCGTCTCCGGGGCGATCGCGAAGTTGAGCTCGGGCTGGAACTCGATCACGTACGCGGGCGCGGCGAGCGGGAACGTGGCGTCGGGCGCGGTGATGCGCAGTGCCCGGCGGGCCGCGGACAGCCCGAGGGCGCCCGCCTGCGGGTCCGGCGGCGTGCGGGACGCGTTCAACGACCAGGCGGCGAGCCGCGCGACCCGGGCGGCGGCGTCGGCGAGCCGCGACTCGGGCAGCTCGCCGGAGCGCACGGCGGCGACGATCGCGTCGCGGAGCAGGTTGGCCGTCTCCTCGTCGGCGTGGTCGCCACCGACGCAGATCGCGTCGGCGCCCGCGGCGAGCGCGAGGACGGTGGCCTGCGCGAAGCCGTAGCGGTCGGAGATCGCCCGCATCTCGATGCCGTCGGTGACGATCAGGCCGTCGAAGCCGAGCTCGCCGCGGAGCAGGTCGGTCATGATCCGCGGGCTGAGGGTGGCCGGCAGGTCCGGGTCGAGCGCGGGGACGCGCAGGTGGGCACTCATGACGGCGCGCACGCCGGCGGCGATCGCCGCGCGGAACGGCACCAGCTCGGTCGCGTCGAGGTCGGTCCGCCCGGCCTTGATGATCGGCACGTCCAGGTGCGAGTCGACGCTGGTGTTGCCGTGCCCGGGGAAGTGCTTCGCGCAGGCGGCGACGCCCGCTTCCTGCAGGCCGGTGATCCACGCGGCGGTGTGCCGGGCGACGCGCTCGGGCTCGGCGCCGAACGCGCGGGAGCCGATGACGGGGTTGTTGGGGTCGGAGTTGACGTCCGCGTCGGGCGCGTAGTCGAAGGTGATGCCGACCGAGGCGAGGTCGCGGCCGATGTGGCAGGCGACCTCGCGGGTCAGCGCGGTGTCGTCGACGGCGCCGAGGGCGAGGTTGCCGGGCCACGGGCTGCCGCTGTGCGCATCGATGCGGGTGACGTCGCCGGCCTCCTCGTCGATGGCGACGATGACGTCCTCGCGCTCGGCGCGCAGCGCCGCGGTCAGCTCCGCGACCTGGTCACGGTCGACGACGTTGCGAGCGAAGAGCACGACGCCGCCGAGCCCCTCGGCGAGGCGGCGGCGGACCCACGGCGGGGGCTCCTTGCCCACGAATCCCGGCTGAAGCACGGCGTTCGCCATGCCGACCAGGTCGTCCCCCGTGCTTGCGTCCATGCGTCAACCACCCTTCGCGCCTGGCGAGAATGGTCACATCACAGCTCCGTAATAGTCAAGAAACCTTCCAGTAGTTAACGGCCCGGTCATCGATGGGGGCGGATGGTCCAGACCACTGTCATCTCGGTCGTGACAGCGCCGTCGGCCCTCGTGACCTCGATCGTGACGGGAAATTCGGGGCGCTCACCGGCGGCCAGCTCCGCCAGCACCTCGCTGACGGGTCGGCCGAGCCGGGCGACGGCCTGGACCGGTCCGGCGGCGAGCTTGCGGTACGCGATGTCGGACCGCACCGCCAGCGGGGTGCCAAGCGCGAGGTGCTCGCCGAACGCCGCCATCACGACGGCGCCGGACGCGGTCTCACCCAGCGTGAAAATAGCGCCGGCGTGCGGCCCGGCGACGTGGTTGTGCAGCCGCTCCTCGTCCGGAAGCGTGGCGGTGGCGCTGATGTCGTCGCCGTCCACGCGCACGTCGGTGATCTCGATTCCGACGGTGCGCGCGAACGGGACTGCGGAGATCAGGTTGGTCGCCAGTACCTTGGCATCAACGGTCATGCGCCGAGGTTACCGACCGGTAGCAAGACTTAGAAGAGCTCGCCGATCGTGTGGATGATGTTGACGTAGAAGTTGCCCTCGATCGGCCGGAACACTTGGAACGGCTCGTGCGGCGCACCGACGAACGGCCGCAGCGTCCACGCGAGCTGGGTGCCGACGAAGCCGAAGAGCAGGATCCACACGTGCAGCAGCGTCATGCTGGCCGGGCGCTCACCGGGCGCCGGCGTGACGCCCCGGTGCGCGGCGTGGGGAGCGGCGGCGCCACCGGGAACGCGTAGCGGCCGTCGGGCAGCAGCAGCGGCTGCTTCGGCGGATACACCACCGGCGACGCCGCCGCGATCTGGACCGCCCCGCTGCCTGCGGAGACGATGCCGCGGCCCCGGCCGACACCGACGCGGCCGGGACAGCCGCCTTGTCATCGTCTGTGGCGTCGGCACCGGCGGGCGCCGGCGACACCGGTGCGTCCTGCGACGCGTCGGCCAGCTCGGCCATCGCCTCCGCCTCGGCCCGCTCCTGCGCCTCCTGCGCCTCCTGCTCCGCGCGCCGTGCCGCCGCGACCGTGGCCGTGTGGGCGTTCAGCGCGTGCATGCCGCTGGTGAGGAACTTCAGCCCGACGAACGCCGCCATGGCCAGGATCGCCACGTTGAGGATCTTGTAGAACGAGTAGCTGAACGCCGTCAGCAGGAAGAACAGGCTGATCGGCGCGAACGCCAGGGACAGCACCGCGGTCACCGTGATCGTGACCATGACCAGCGCGAGTGCCTGCCGGACCTGCAACCTGGCGCCGAACACCAGGTTGAACAGGTACAGCGTCGGCAGGCAGATCGCGAGCGTCATCAGGAACAGCAGCGGCAGCTTCAGCGCCGACAGGCCCGCCTGACCGAAGCTGTGCGAAGCCCCCAGCACCGCGCCGTAGCAGGCGAGCGCCAGCACCGAGCTGGTGAGCATCTGCAACGTCAGCTTGCCGAGGTCCCGTTCCTCACCGATCTGGCGCCAGATCGACTCCCGGTCGCGGAGGATCCGCTCGATGATGAGCAGTCCGCTCCCGGGTTGCTGACCGCCATCGGAGCATCTCCTACGTCGGAGGGGCCAGTTCGCCGCAGGCTAGAGCAGCCGCGTCACTCAGCGCCACCCCACATCGATGCGTTGTCCCCTTTCATCGAAAAAGTGCAGTGCTTCCATGCGCACGGCGACGGTCAACGGGTGACCGTGCGTGACCGCCGGGTACGGCGCGAGGCGCACCGCGAGCTCCGCCGGGCGACGGTGGTGCCGGCCCGGGTCGCTCAGGACGCTGTCGCGCTGGGGCGCGCGCCGCCCGTTGCGGCCGCTGCCGGCGCCGACCAGCTCCAGGTCCTCCGAGCCGCCGCGGCCGGTGAGCTTGCTGACGAAGCGCTTGAGCCCGCCGCCGTTGATCGGGATATCGGTCGGCGGCGCGCCGATCTCGTCGACGATCACCGCGGTCGCGCCGATGTCCAGGAACGCGAGCGACTCGTGGCCGTGGTGCTCCAGGTACCGGATGCGCCCGCGCAGCACGTCGCCGCCGGTCGTGTCCGGCACCGGGGTCAGCGCCTCGGCCCGCACGCCGATGACGATCCGCTCGCCGTGGAAGTGCGCGACCTGGCGCGAGCGCAGATCGTTCCACGGCAGGTGGAGCACCTGGTCACCCATGTGCAGCGCGATGTGGCGGTCGAGGTGCACGTAGACCTCGGCCTCCAGCAGGTTCATCCGGGGGCTGCCCAGGAACGCGGCGACGTAGAGCGTGGCGGGCCGTCCGTACACCTGCGTCGGCGTCCCGACGTCCTGCAGGACGCCCTTGCGCAGGATCGCAACCCGGTCCGCCATCGTGAGCGCCTCGGCCTGGTCGTGGGTGACGTAGATGGTGGTGACACCCAGCTCGCGCACGAGACCGGAGATTTCCGCCCGCAGCTCCGCCCGCAGGCCGCTGTCCAGGTTGGACAGCGGCTCGTCCATGAGGAAGAGCTTCGGGCGGCGCACGATGGCACGGCCCATCGCGACCCGCTGGCGCTGGCCACCGGACAGCTGTCCGGGCTTGCGGGCCAGCACGTCACCGATGCCCAGCGCGCTGGCCACCTCGGCGACCTGCTCGGCGCGCGGCTCCGGCTCCACCCCCGACAGCCGCAGGGGGAAGCCGATGTTCTCCCCGACGGTCATGTGCGGATAGAGCGCGAAGTCCTGGAAGACCATGGCGACCCCACGCTCGCGCGGCGGGAGATCGTTGGCCAGGTCGCCGTCGAGCATGATCGCACCGGAGGTGGGGTCCTCCAGGCCCGCGACCATGCGCAACAAGGTCGACTTGCCGCAGCCGCTGGGACCGAGGAGCACCATGAACTCGCCCTGTCCCACGTCAAGGTTCACTCGGTCGACGGCCACCGTGCCGTCGGCGAAGACCTTCATCACATCTTTGAGTGCGACGGTAGCCACCGTCACCTCCACCCCGAGTCAGCAGTGCAATTCGCGGATAACTCAGTCACCCCGAGTCAAGTACTGTGACGAGGGGCACGCAAGTTGGTCCATCGGGTAAATGACCAGTGTTCAGCGTGTTACCGCGCAACTACTGGTAGGAAAGTTGGCAGTGACGGCCGCCGCTCACGACGCGGGGAAGTTTACGGTCACCGACGTGTACCCGAGAGCCCCGAGGAACTGCTGCAGCATCTTCCTGGTGTTCTCCTCGGCCCGCTTGCTGAGACCGGCCTCCTTGGCGGCCGTGCCGATCTTCTCCTCGGCGAGCTTGTAGACCTCCTGCAGCCGGTTCGGGTCCGACTTGAAGGCGTCCGCCAGCCGGTTGAACAGCCCGCGGTCCTCCTGGTAGACGTAGCTGCGGTCGTTGTTGATCCGCACCGGGCGCAGCTGCGGCGCCGGCAGCGTGATCTCGACCGTCCGCCGGTCGTCGGACTCCTTCACCGCGCCCTGACCGATCCCGGCGAAGTCGACGTAGACCTCCACCGACCCGGCGGCCACGAACAGGATCCGCTCGTTGAGCAGGAAGTCCGGGATGTACTTGCGGTCCTTCTGCACGTCGACGATGACCTCGAAGTTGCCCTCGGCCGCCACGTACTGGCTCAGGTCCTGCACGGACTTGAGCAGCGCGGGGCCGCTGCGGTCGGTCTGCTCCTTCGCGAACGGGTTCTTCAGGTCCGGGAACAGGCCGATCGTCTTCGCGCCCAGCACCAGCGCGACGACCAGCCCGATCGTCGCCACCAGCCAGAACAGGCCCCGCATCGCCCCGCCGCCGGCCTTGACCGGCACGACGATCGGCGCGTCCCGCTCATCGCGCCCACGCGGGTCGACCGGATCGCCGATCTTCGGCGACCAGCCCTTGCCCTTCCCGGTGGTCGGCGCGTCGTCAGCGGGCCCGGACGCGATCGCGGGGTATTCGGAGGTCTTCGGGTCCGACCCACGCCGTTGCGTCGGCACGTCGTCCGAGTCGTCGGGGGTCACGGTTTCGTCGTTGCGGGCCATGCTGACTCCTCCGGGAGGATCTTCTTGCTATCACGGTAGAGGGGTCCGCAAAGGGCCGCGAATCGATCTCAGCCGAACGCCGCCAGCCCGGTCAGCTTCTGCCCGATGACCAGCTGATGGATCTCCGACGTCCCCTCGTACGTGAGGACCGTCTCCAGGTTGGCCGCGTGCCGCATGACCGGATACTCGGCGCTGATGCCGTTGGCGCCGAGCACCGTCCGGCACTGCCGGGCGATCGCGAGCGCCTCCCGCACGTTGTTCAGCTTGCCGACGCTGACCTGCTCCGGCTTGAGCACCCCGGCGTCGGCCCGGCGCCCCAGGTGCACCGCCAGCAGGTACCCCTTCTGCAGCTCGACGGCCGCGTCGGCGAACTTCGCCTGCGTCAGCTGGAACCCGGCGATCGGCCGGCCGAACTGCTCCCGCGCTCCCGCGTAGTCCAGCGCGGTGTGCAGGCAGTCACGGGCCGCCCCGAGCGCGCCCCACACGATGCCGTACCGCGCCTCGGTCAGGCACGACAGCGGCGCCTTCAGGCCCTTCGCGTCCGGCAGCAGCGCCTCCCCGGGCAGCCGCACCCCGTCCAGCACGATCTCGCCCGTACACGAGGCCCGCAGCGACAACTTGTGCTTGACCTCGCGCGCCGTCACCCCCGGCGTGTCCATCGGCACCACGAACCCGCTGATCCCCGCCTCGGTCCGCGCCCACACCACCGCAACGTCGGCGACCGGTGCGTTGGTGATCCACATCTTGGTGCCGTCGAGAATCCAGTCGTCGCCGTCCCGCCGGGCGCGGGTGGTCATCGAGCCCGGGTCGGATCCGTGGTCGGGCTCGGTCAGCCCGAAGCAGCCGATAAGGTCGCCCGCGGCCATGCCGGGCAGCCAGCGGTCCTTGTGCTCGTCGGAGCCGTACTTCCAGATCGCGAACATCGCCAGCGAACCCTGGACGCTGACCAGGCTCCGGACACCCGAGTCGCCGGCCTCCAGCTCCAGACACGCCAGCCCGTACGCGACGGCACTGGCCCCGGCGCACCCGTACCCGCTCAGGTGCATGCCGAGCAGCCCGATGGACGCGAACTCCTTGGCGAGGTCCCGGACGGGCACCTGCCCACGCTCGTACCAGCCGGCCACGTTGGGCCGCACGTGGTCGTCGACGACCCGTCGCACCACGGCCCGGATCGCCAGCTCCTCCTCCGAGTGCAGCGCGTCAACGTCCAGCAGGTCCAGAGGCCGCATCGTCATAACTAACACTGTAAGTCAACCGCCACCCCCTCCCACGCAGACGCCGCCCAACCCCACCCAACATCGACATCGCGCGATCCACCCACACTCCAGAGATCATCTGGTAAGCGGATCGCACACCATCCATGGAACAAGTACCACAAACCCGGTCATTGACCACCGTCTCGGCGACGCGGTGACCCACTCATACAACCCGACCCCGCGCCGGCCCTGCACCAGCCGACAGCACTCGCCCCCCAACTCGCCGGCCGACCCAACGCCCAGTTCCGCCCTTGGATCACAGCACGGACGGCGAGCCACCAGGGCAGGCACGAGACTCGGCGCGGCGGGCATGATCCAAGTCGCCAGGCGCCCGCCCCGACGACCAGTCCCGTCCTTGGATCACAGCACGGGAACCGGACCGCCGGGGAGACGCGGCGCTCGGCGCGACCCGGCGTGATCCAAGTCGCCAGGCGGCCACCCCCGCGACCAGATCCGTCCTTGGATCACGAGGCGGACGGCGGAACACCCCAGGCGGACACGAGGCTCGGCGCGGCGGGCATGATCCAAGTCGTCAGGTGGCTGTTCGGGCGACCGGACTCGTCCTTGGATCACGGGCCTTGCATGCGGGAGGAAGGCAAGCCGGGGGCCGTTCTGCAGCGGTGAACCCCGCGAATCGCCTGCGTCGGCGGGGCGGGCGGACAGCAAGACGCGAACGTGCAGAGGCGGAGACGGCCGCTCGAAGGCGACCGTCTCCGACCCTTGGCACCGAAGGCCCGCCCGCACCGGGGCACGGGCCTCAGGCCTGGAGGACCCGTGCGTGGATCGAGGTGCGTTGCTGCAGCGCCGCGCGTAACGCGCGGTGCAAGCCGTCCTCCAGATACAGCCCGTTCTCCCACTGGACCACGTGCGGGAACAGGTCGCCGTAGAACGTGGAGTCCTCGGCGAGGAGCTTGTCGAGCGCCAGCTCCCGCTTGGTGGTGATGAGCTGGTCGAGCCGCACCGGGCGCGGCGGGATCTCGGACCACTGTTTCAGCGTCAGCCCATGTTCCGGATAAGGCCGACCGTCGCGGACCGCCTTGAAGATCATGAACGTCTCACCCCCCTGACCGTGTCAGGGTACCGACTAGGTGCGACAGAATCGCCGCCGAGCGTGTTCAAGACCCCCAGCGGCCGCGGTGTGTGATGGTGCCGGACTCGCGGCGGCCCCGTTTGAGTGACGGCGACTTCACGTCCGGAGCCCGGTAGCCGATGGTCATGGCGCCGATCGGGGTGTACTCGGCGGGCACCCCGAACGCCGCGCGGTAGGCCGCGTCGGAGGCGGGCGGGATGCCGAAGAAGCACGCGCCCAGGCCCTCGTCGACGGCACCCAGCAGCACCAGCAGGCTCGCCATCCCGGTGTCGATGTGCCAGTAGGGCACCGGCCAGCGGGCCTCGTCGCGGTCGGTCCAGCCCTTGTCGGGCTCGGCGTACCGCGAGAGGTAGGCGTCGCGGTGGCTGTGCGGCACGACGATCACCGGCGCCCGGCTCATCCCGTCCAGCCACGAGGTCGTGGCCGTGTCGGGCGGGGAGGTCGCCGCCCAGAACCTGGCCCGGTCCTCGTCGGAGGTCAGGACCAGGAACTCCCAGCCCTGCGAGAACCCCGCCGAGGGGGCGTGCGTCGCGTACCCCAGCAGCTTGTCGATCACGGCCGGGTCCACCGGCCGCGACGCGTCGTAGTTTCGGACCATCCGCCGCCGGCGGATCGCCTCAGACAGTTCCACGGATCCCCCAAACCCCGTGCCAGGACGCTCCCGGCTCCAGGGTCACCACATCACGCCCGGACCGGAACGCGTCAGGGGGGCAGGTCATCGGCTCGATGGCGAGCGCCTTGCGCAGCCGATCGGCGGGAAGCGTGTCGGAGGAGTACACCTGCCACCAGCCGAACGACGAGTCGGCCCAGACCGTGACGCCACGGCCGTCGGGGGCGGTGACCGTGACCTGCGAGCCGCCGTCGGCGTCGGGGACCACCTCGCCGAACGCCGTGTCCAGGACGGTGCCACCGAGCCGGCGGCCGTCGAGGAAGTCGTACTCGCCGCCGGCGACCCGGGCGGCGCCGATCGGCAGGAGGCGCGCGTCGACGAGCAGGCGGCTGCGGGCCGGGACCTTCAGGGTGAGGTCGTCGACCGCGACGCCCGGCACCAGCACGTACGGGTGGGTGGCCAGCCCGAACGGCGCGTCCTCGGCGCCGACGTTCGTCACCTCGTGCTCGGCCCGCAGGCCACCCTCGCCGACCGACCAGGTCGTGCGCAGGCGCAGCGGCCACTGGTACCCCGGCTGCGGCACCAGGTCGTGCTCGACGGTCACGCTGTCGGGCGCGGCGTCGACGAGGCGCCAGCGGACCCAGTTGACCAGGCCGTGGATGGCGTTGTGGCGCTCGGGCTCGGTCAGCGGCAGCTGCAGGTGGTCGCCGCCGAACGCGTACTGCCCGTCGCGGATGCGGTTGGGCCACGGGGCGAGGACCTGGCCGGCGCAGCCGACCGCGTGCTCCCCCTCGGCGTAACCGGCGACGACATCGGCGCCGTCGACGGTGTAACTGCGCACGCCACCGCCGACCTCGACGATGACGGCCTCGTGGCCGCCCGAGGCGATCGTCCACTGTGTACCGGAAGGGGCGTGCGAGAGCTGCGCGGCGGCGGCGGTGTCCATGGCCGCGACAATATCGTCAGTCCGACCGGTCGGTGTACCGAAGCAGGACGGGAAATGTCAGGCCCAGGAGGACGGCCACCGCGGCGGCCGCGATCCCGCCGCTGACCCAGGAGAAGGTGGCGCCGGTCGCGTCGGCCACCGAGCCGGCCCGAAGGTCACCCAGACGTGGACCTCCTGCGACGACGGCGAAGAACACGCCCTGCAGCCGCCCGCGCATCTCGTCGGGGGCGCTGAGGAGCACCGTCTGCCGGTACACCCCGCTGATCATGTCCGCCGCACCGGCCAGCGCCATGAAAGCTACACACGCCCACAGCCACGGGACCGCGCCGGCGGCCGCGACCGCGAGCCCCCAGCCGACGACGGCGAGCACGAGCGCGACGCCCTGCCGGTGCACGCGGCCGATCCAGCCGGACGTGAGACCGGCGAGCGTCGAACCGATGGCGATCGACGCGTACAGCCAGCCCAGCGACGCCGGGCCGTAGCGCTGATCGGCGACGACGGGGAACAGCGCCTTCGGCATCGCGAGGACCATCGCGGCGATGTCGATCGCGAACGTCAGCAGGATCACTTTCGAGCCGGCGAGGAACCGCAGGCCGTCGCGGATGTCCCGCAGCCCGCCCGTGGTCTTCGCGACCCCGGCCGGCGGCAGGGCCGGCAACCGCAGGGCCGCCCACAGGACGATCGTGAAGAGGACGGCGTCGACGGCGTACGCGACGGCGAAGTCGGCGTTGGCGATGACCAGACCCGCGCCGACCGGGCCGAAGATCGAGGAGACGCTGGAGGCGGTGAAGCTCAGCGTGTTGGCCGAGGCGACCTCGCCCTCGTCGATCAGCGCCGGGATGATCGCCTGCCGGACGGGGCTGTTGACGCCGAACGCCGCGGACTGCGCCGCGATCAGCGCGAGCATCAGGTAGGCGTTGTCCACGTGCAGGACCGCCTGCGCGAGCAGGCCGAGCGTCGTCAGCCACATGAGGGTCGAGCTGGTCAGCAGCACCTTGCGCCGGTCGAACGCGTCCGCGATCGCGCCGCCCCAGATCGAGAACACGATCAGCGGCACCAGGCCGACGAAGCTGGCGATGCCGACCCACAGGGCCGACTTGGTGATCTCGTACACCTGCACCGGCACGGCGACGGCGGTGAACTGGACGCCGAAGAAGGACACCGCGTTGCCCACGAACAGCCGCCGGTAGGCCACGTGCCGCAGCGGCCGGACGTCGATCACGTGCTTGCGCAGGGCCTCCTGCACGCTCAAGGCGCGAGCCGTTCGACCTTGCCGCCGGTGTACCGGAGGCGGTCGTGCAACCGGCTGGGGCGGCCCTGCCAGAACTCGACCTCGTCGGGGCTGACCCGGTAGCCGCCCCAGTGCGGGGGTGCCGTCAGCGGGCCCTCGGCGGCCTCGACCGACGCGACCAACGCCTCCAGCTCGTCGCGGGAGCCGATGACCCGCGATTGTGGACTTGCCCACGCCCCGACCTGGGCACCGTGGGGGCGGATCGCGAAGTACTCCTCGGTCTCCTCGCGCGACACCTTCTCGACCGCACCGATGACGATGACCTGTCGGTGCAGGGGGTACCACGGGAACACCAGGGAGGCCCGCGGGTTGGCCGCGATGTCGTGGCCCTTGCGCGACTCGTAGTTGGTGAAGAAGGTGAATCCGCGCTGGTCATAGCCCTTGAGCAGCACCGTCCGCGCGCTCGGCCGCCCGCTGCCGTCGGCGGTCGCCAGCAGCATCGCGTTGGGCTCTGGAAGGCCCGCCTCGACCGCGTCGGCGAACCACGTGGCGAACTGCTCCAGCCACGTCCCGGCGAGTCCTTGCTCGGTCAGCTCGCCGCTGTACTCGTTTCTCATCCGCGACAAATCTTGCGGCGATGTGCTGGGTCTCACGCTCACATCCTTCCTCCGGAGGTCGCAAATGCGTGAAGATGTGTCACGGAAGACACATTGAGCCCCCGTTCAGTCGGCGCTGGCACCCCACCGGGGCGAAGATGACAAAAGGGAACACCGGCGGGTAACAAACCTAGTCAGACACCCCAGAACCAGCAGGAGTGCGAGATGTCCGATTTCAAGCCGGGACTCGAGGGCGTCATCGCCTTCGAATCCGAGATCGCGGAGCCCGACAAGGAAGGCGGCGCGCTGCGTTACCGCGGCGTCGACATCGAGGATCTCATCGGCCAGGTGTCCTTCGGCAACGTTTGGGCACTCCTGGTCGACGGCAAGTTCGGCCCCGGCCTGCCGCCGGCCGAGCCGTTCCCGGTGCCCGTGCACTCCGGTGACATCCGGGTCGACGTGCAGTCCGCGGTGGCCATGCTCGCCCCCTACTGGGGCCTCGGCCAGCTGCTGGACATCGAGACCACGCAGGCGCGCGAGGACCTCGCCCGGGTCAGCGTCACCGCCCTGTCGTTCGTCGCCCAGGCCGCCCGCGGCCTGGGCCTGCCGGCCGTGCCGCAGAAGGAGATCGACAAGGCCGACACGATCGTCGAGCGGTTCATGCGCCGCTGGCGGGGCGAGCCCGACCCGCGGCACGTCAAGGCCGTCGACGCCTACTTCATCTCCGCCGCCGAGCACGGCATGAACGCCTCCACGTTCACCACCCGGGTCGTCGCCTCCACCGGCGCCGACGCCGCGGCCTGCATCTCCTCCGGCATCGGCGCGCTCTCCGGCCCGCTGCACGGCGGCGCGCCGTCGCGCGTGCTGGGCATGATCGAGGCCGTGGAGCGCAGCGGCGACGCCGAGGGCTACGTGAAGGGCGTCCTCGACCGCGGCGAGCGGCTCATGGGCTTCGGTCACCGCGTCTACCGTGCCGAGGACCCGCGCGCCCGCGTGCTGCGGCGCACCGCCAAGGAGCTCGGCGCGCCGCGCTTCGAGATCGCCGAGGCCCTGGAGAAGGCGGCCCTCGCCGAGCTGCACGCCCGCCGCCCCGACCGGGTCCTCGCCACCAACGTCGAGTTCTGGTCCGCGGTCGTCCTCGACTTCGCCGAGGTCCCCGCGCACATGTTCACGTCGATGTTCACCTGCGCCCGGGTCGCCGGCTGGAGCGCGCACATCCTCGAGCAGAAGGAGCTGGGCCGCCTGGTCCGGCCGTCCGCGACGTACGTCGGCCCCGGCCCGCGCAAGCCGCAGGACGTCGAGGGCTGGTCCAACGTGGCGTGACGCGCCGCGCGTCCGGTGTGACGCGCGTCGCCCTCGACGCTGAATCGACCTGGATCGCGGCGGCGGAGGTGGCAGGATTCGCGGGGTACCCGTACCTGCCCGCCCGCCGCCGCATCCCGGAGTACCCACATGGTCGACATCCGCATTCCCGATGAGCTGAAGCCCGCTGACGGCCGCTTCGGTTCAGGCCCGAGCAAGGTCCGGCCCGAGGCCGTGCAGGCCCTCGCCGGTGTCGCGACCTCGTACCTCGGCACCAGCCACCGGCAGAAGACCGTCCGCGACGAGGTCGCCCGCCTCCGCCGTGGCTTCGCCGAGCTCTTCAGCATTCCCGACGGCTATGAGGTCGTCCTGGGCAACGGTGGCAGCACCGCGTTCTGGGAGATCGCGGTCTTCGGCCTGATCCGCGACCGTGCGCAGTTCGCGAGCTTCGGCGAGTTCGGCGCGAAGTTCGGCAGCGCCGCGAAGAAGGCGCCGTTCATCGGCGACCCGACGATCGTGAAGGCCGACCCGGGCACCGCCGCGTTCCTGCGCGCCGAGGCCGGCGTCGACACGTACTGCTCCCCGCAGAACGAGACCTCGACGGGCGTCTCCGTGCCGGTCCAGCGCGTCGACGGCGCCGACGAGGGCGCGCTGATGCTGACCGACGCCACCTCGGGCGCCGGCGGCCTCGAGGTCAACGTGTCGCAGACCGACGTCTACTACTTCGCCCCGCAGAAGTGCTTCGGCTCCGACGGCGGCCTGTGGATCGCGATCATGTCGCCGGCCGCGATCGCCCGGGTCGCGGAGATCAAGGAGTCCGGCCGGTACATCCCCGACTTCTTCGACCTGCAGACGGCGATCGACAACTCGCGCCTCGAGCAGACCTACAACACGCCGGCGCTGTCGACGATCTTCCTCACCGCCGAGCAGGTCGACTGGATGCTGGCCGGTGGCGGCCTGTCGTTCGCGACCAAGCGCAGCGCCGAGTCGGCGTCCATCCTGTACGGCTGGGCCGAGCGCTCGCCGGTCGCGACGCCGTTCGTCGCCGACGCCTCGGTCCGCTCCAACGTCGTCGGCACCATCGACTTCGACGAGTCCGTCGACGCGACGGCGCTGGCCAAGGTGTTGCGCGCCAACGGGATCGTGGACACCGACCCCTACCGCAAGCTCGGCCGCAACCAGCTTCGGATCGCGATGTTCCCGACCGTCGACCCCGCCGACATCGAGGCGCTGACGGCGTCCATCGATTACGTCATCGAGCGACTTTAGTTTGTGTGTACGAATGCCCGCCGCCTGTTTGCTGAGGTGGCGGGCGTTCCTGTTTGCTTTCTGTCGGCGCGGCACGCTTCGTTCCAGCTAGGGTTACGCGTACTGTGACCGAGTGGTGCCGGGAAAGTCGGCGCCGATGCGGGTGGGACGGAGGCACGCTATGCGGCCTGTGCGATTCGTCGCCCTCTCCGAGGACGGCCAAGCGTTCGTCCTCGCCGATGAGGTCGGCCGACTGCTCGCGCTCCCGATCGACGACCGGGTCCAGAGCGCGCTGCGTCCCGACCAGAGCCATGCGACCGCGACGATGGAGACCGCCGCCTCGCAGCTCGCGCCGCGTGACATCCAGGCCCGCATCCGCTCCGGCGAGTCCGCCGAGGAGGTCGCCCGGGTCGCCGGCGTCCCCGTCGACCGCGTCCTGCGCTACGCCGGCCCCGTCCTGCAGGAGCGGGCGATGCTCGCGCAGCACGCCCGCCGCACCCGGCTGAAGACGTCCGACAAGGGCTCCTCGCTCGCCGAGGTCGTCGACGCGCGCCTCGGCCAGCACGGCATCGACACCGAGAAGATCTCCTGGGACGCGTACCGGCGCGAGGACGGCACCTGGCGGATCACCGCCACGTGGCCGAGCGGCAAGGCGACCGCGCAGGCCGTGTGGGAGCTCGACAAGGCCCGCCAGCAGGTCGCCCCGCACGACGACATGGCGCAGTACCTGTGCACCGAGCGCGCCCCGCACGTGCTGGGCCAGGAGCCGCCGGCGCCGGACCGCGCCCTGCCGAGCCGCGGCGAGACCAGCCGCGGCGACCTCGGCGTGCGCCCCGACCCGCTGCGGCACGGCAGCGGCGGCCACGACCTGATCCGCCCCTCCAACGTCCAGCCGTCGACCGTCCAGCCAGAGCGCCGCGGCCGCGGGCTGGGCGCGCTCACCAACGACCCGATCCGGGCCGGGCGGGACGCGCTGCTCGCGTCGCTCGACCGCCCGCTGGGCGCCGCTCCCGGCTCCTCCGAGGAGCCGGCCGCGCCCGCCCCGGTCGCGCAGGGTGAGAACCGGGCCCGCGGCGCCGCCGCGCTGATCGGCCGCTCCCCGTTCGACGACGACAGCGACCAGAGCAAGGAGATCCCGGCGGTGCCGTCGCTCGCCGTGCTCCGCCCGCGCCGCAACACGCCGTCGGCCGCCTCTCCCGAGCAGCCGGCCACCGCGGAGAAGCCGCGCAAGCGCCTGCCCAGCTGGGACGACGTGCTGTTCGGCGGGGCGCCTTCCGCCGCTCGGGAAACCAGCTGAGGTTTGCGGGATAGGTTGGTGGTCATGGAGTACACCAACCTCGGGCGGACCGGCCTCTCGGTCAGCCGCCTGTGCCTGGGCACCATGAACTTCGGGCCACAGACCACCGAGCCTGACAGCTTCACGATCATGGACCGGGCCCTGGACCACGGCATCAACTTCTTCGACACCGCCAATGTCTACGGGTGGAAGCTCGGCGAGGGCGTCACCGAGCAGATCATCGGCCGCTGGATCGCCCAGGGCGGCGGCCGGCGCGAGAAGGTCGTCCTCGCCACCAAGGTCTACGGCAAGATGCAGGAGTGGCCCAACGGTCAGGGCCTCTCCGCGCGCCACATCATCGCCGAGGCCGATGCGTCGCTCAAGCGTCTCCAGACCGACCACATCGACCTGTACCAGATGCACCACGTCTCGCGCAGCACGCCGTGGGAGGAGATCTGGCAGGCGATGGAGGTGCTCGTCGCCCAGGGCAAGGTCCTCTACGTCGGCTCGTCCAACTTCGCCGGCTGGCACATCGCCCAGGCCCAGGAGTCGGCGCGGCGCAGGCACTTCCTCGGCCTGGTCGCCGAGCAGTGCATCTACAACCTCATGGCCCGCACGGTGGAGCTGGAGGTGCTGCCGGCAGCCCGCCAGTACGGGCTGGGCGTCATCCCCTGGTCGCCGCTGCACGGCGGCCTGCTCAGCGGCGCCATCGCGAAGGCCGCCGCGGGCTCCGCCGGCCGGTCCTCAGAAGGCCGCGCCGCCGAAGGCCTGGAGAAGCACCGCGCCGCGATCGAGGCCTACGAGAAGCTCGCCGCCTCGCTCGGCGTGGACCCGTCCAACCTGGCCCTCGCGTGGCTCCTGGCCCAGGACGGCGTCACCGCCCCGATCATCGGCCCGCGCACCGTCGAGCAGCTCGACTCGACGCTCGGCGCCCTGTCGCTCTCGCTGGACGAGGCGACGCTGCAGCGGCTCGACGAGCTCTTCCCGCCCGTCGGCAACGGCGGCCCCGGCCCGGAAGCCTGGGCCTGGTAAAGCTTCACGTGTCCCGGGCCGTGGCCAGCACCTCGTAGGTGGGCCGCGGCCCGAGTTCGCTCTTCATCAGCCGTACGTCGTCCGCGTGCCACTGCGGCCCCTGATACCCGTGCAGCGTCTCCAGGTCGCTCTCCAGCTCCCCTGCGGGCAACCGGTCCCCGGGCCGGGCGATCGTGACGTGCGGCTGCAGCGGCCGCCGGTCGAA
This sequence comes from Dactylosporangium sp. NPDC050588, assembly GCF_040654975.1. Taxonomy (NCBI): domain Bacteria; kingdom Bacillati; phylum Actinomycetota; class Actinomycetes; order Micromonosporales; family Micromonosporaceae; genus Dactylosporangium; species Dactylosporangium sp. NPDC050588. The sequence continues at coordinate 143,458 of NZ_JBFAJA010000011.1, forward strand.
CGGCAGCCTGCGCTTCTTCAGCTGCCTGCGCACCGCGTCGCCGAGCGGCTGCACGTCCCCGTCGACCTTCGCGACCAGCGTGGTGAACTTCCCCCGCCCGAACCTGCCACCCCCGGCGATCCGCACCACCGGCCCCGGCCCCTGCTCCCGCAGCCCGTGGACCAGCTCGACCGCGTCGTCCTTGCGCTCGTCCTCGACCTCACCGAGGAACGCGAGGGTCATGTGCCACTGCCCGGCCGGCACGAGCCTCACGGAGCGCCCCTCCGGCATCGGCCTGGCCACGTTGAGCCCGCCGATCATCCCCGCGAAGTGCCGCTCGGCCTCCACCGGCAGGTACGCCGCGATGAACAACCTCACCGCTGCCCGGTTTTCGTGTCACGCAACGCCAGCCCCGCCCGCTGCAGCTCACCCTCGACCCGCAACCGCTCGACCTCCAGATCGACCCCGCTCACCTCGCCAAGGTACTGGTCGACCCCCAACTGTCCGCACGCGACCCGCAACGCTTCGTCATAGGCCCGCTGCACCGCGTTGAACCACACGGGCGACCTGGTCGCCACCCCCATCCGCAGCCTGTTGAGCCGGCGCAGGTCCCCTGCCAGCTGCTCGATCGGCGGCCCCGCCGGCGCCGCGGGGCTCTCCGCGGCCACCGTGTGCAGCACCCGCCCCGCCCAGCTCAGGTGCCACCGCCGCACCCGCCCGTCCTGCCACCCGGCCCTGCCCGCCTTCCGGACGAGCACCTTCCTGATCCCCCGACCGCCCCGCTTGACCGCCCGCACCCCGCGCTCCAGCATCTCGTCCGCGGAGATGAGCAGCAGGCACACCAGACACGGCGCCACGGCGATCAGCCCGATGACACCGACGACCAGCAGGCCGTGCAGCACGCCCACACTCCGAGGCTAAGCCCCCGCAGACAGCGACCGCCACCGATCAACCCAACTTCGGCACCGACTCGCAACCATCCGCGCCCCACAGCGCCGGCCCCGCCCCCGACGCAACCGGGGCGGTCCGGTGGCACCCCTCGTCGCCACCGGACCGCCCCGCCGAGACCGTGCTGCCGTCCGGCCCTCGATCATCCCCACCCACGTCAACCCTCACCCCGGCAGCCCACCCCGCCACCGCGCTGACCCCTCCAGCGCCGCAGTGCCCGGAGGATGGCGGAGGGCACCAGCAGGTCACCTTCGTGCCGCTGCCGGCTTCCTTGTGAGGCATCACTGACCAGCGAATCCGGGCGCCGGGCTCGAAACCGTGGTCCTCGTGGTCCGGCTTCACGAAGTGGTCGCTCCGGGCGCTGCCGTGACCGCATCTCACCTGGACGCCATGCCGCACGACGGCACCTTCGCTGCTCGATCGGCCGCCCCCGTCGGTCGGCCGATCTCGCCCCACCAGCAACCGCAACCTGCTGCCGCCCGCACACTCCCTTCTGAATCAACCGTCCCGACTGCCACGCCCTGCCCCACGACACCAGCGCGCCGGGGTAGTCCAGAACCCCCGCGGCCGGCCGTAGCACGGAAGCCCGCAGTCCGACCTCCGACGCCCGACCTCCGAGTCAAGTGGCCAGATCCCCGTGATCCGCCCCCACGACTCGAACCCGCAGCCCGAACCCGCACGACCCGAACCCGCAGTCCGAGCTCGCACGACCCGAACCCGAAGTCCGAGCCCGCGCGACCCGAACCCGTGAGGCCTGCCGGCCCCACAGGCCGAACCCCGCAGCCCGAGCTTTTGAGGCCCTGCGACCCCACGGCTCTCGCCCACCCGCCCCGGCCTTGCCTGCTCGCCCCCGGCCTTGCCTGGCGACCGTCGCGCCGTACAGCAATCGCCAGGCGCCGCTCTCGCCCAGCCGCGCACCGAGCCCCACCCGGCGACCCGACCTGACAAACCAGCACGGCGGCCAGACCTGCGACCGGCCCACCTGGACAGCGGCAGGCACGAGCGGCGGAATGGCTACTGCGTCGAGGCCACCAACAGCCCGCGCAGCTCCGCCAGGGCGGTGTCGTCGCCCTCGGGCACGACCTCCGAGACGCCCGGGGACTCGCGGGACCAGAGCCAGCGCAGCACGCCCGGCGCCGTCCCGCTCACCGTGGCGTCCAAGAGCATCGTGGCGGACGCCGACGGGTCGGCGTCGGTGACGGTGGCGCCGGTCGAATCGGTGCGGAGCAGCCAGCCCGGCCCGCCGTTGACGCCGACGATCACCGTGCGGCCCTTGGCGTCGGCGAGCACCGACTCGAACTCCTCCCGCCACGCGTGCGACCCGTAGTCGACGAAGAGCTTCAACACCTCGTCGATCCCGTCGATCGCCAGGTCGTCGGGGATCTCGGCGACCGGCACCCCGAGCGCCAGCTCGGCGTCGAGGCGGTGGATGACGGTCTCCTGCGCCATCCGCCGGACCCAGAAGCCGACGGTCTGGTCGGGCTCGTGCCAGGTGCGCGACGGCTCGTCGGAGGCACGGGCCGCGAACTCGGCGACGAGGTCGGCATAGCCCCGGTCGAGCAGCGCGATCGGCCCCTCGGCGTCGAGGCCGGCCGGTGGCCAGGGGTCGGGGAAGGCGTTGAGCCGCATGGACTCGGCCTTGTGCAGGTAAACCTCGGCCACGTGCCTGACCAGGTCGGCGACGGTCCAGCCGGGACAGCTCGGCACCGCCGCGGTCAGGTCCGACGCCGCCACCTCCCGAAGCCGCCCGTAGTCGGCGGCGAGACACTCCAGCAATCGCGATCGCTCCATGCCCGCGACCTAACCACATGGGTACGACAAAAAATCAGCGAACGGCCGGGACCCGCAGCTCAAAGGCGGGGGTGTCCTTGCGGGCCGGCTCGAAGACGTGCAGGTGCGGGCTCGGCCGCAGGTGCACGCGCACCTTCCCGCCGACCCTGCGCAGTTGCATGGCGCCCATCACCAGCGTGGCGAGGACGGACACCAGCCCGCCGACCCAGATGCCGGAGCGCGGCCCGTACCGCTCAGAGCACCAGCCGATGACCAGCGCGCCCAACGGCGTGGTGCCGAGGAAGACCAGGACGTACAGCGCCATCACCCGCCCTCGGAACTCCGGGTCGGTCCCGAGCTGGACGCGCTGGTTGGCGGCCTGTGCGAAGTAGATCATGAAGAAGCCGGTCGGCAGGAGGAGCAGCACGGCCGTGACGAACGTGGGCGCGAACCCGACCAGCGTTTCGAACCCCCCGAAGAGCACCGCGGCGGCGAGCACCACGTAGGCCGAGGGGCGGGCGCGGCGGCGGGAGCTGGCCAGGGCACCGCCGAGCGCGCCGACGGCGAGCGCGGTGGTGAGCAGGCCGAAGTACTCCGCGTCGACCTTGAACTCGACCTTGGCGAGGACCGCGAGGGTGAGCTGGAAGTTGAAGCCGAACAGGCCCACGACGAGGACCAGGAGGATGGCGAGGCTGAGGTCGGGGCGGCGCTTCACGTAGCGGAGTCCGTCGGCGGTACGGGCATCGCTGGCCGACACCGGCGGCCGGTCCACCCGGAACAGCTCGGCGGCGCGCATACGGGAGAGCCCCACCAGCGGCGCGAGGCACAGCCCGGCCGTCAACAGGAAGATCGGGCCGGTGCGCTCGTGCAGCAGCCCGATGACCAGCCCCGCGACCGCCGGCCCGACGACCCGTGCGGCGTTGAACGTGGCGGCGGACAGCGACAGCGCGTTGGGCAGCAGCTCTGGTCCGACGAGCTCGGAGACGAACGCCTGCCGCACCGGCGTCTCGATCGCGCTGATCACGCCGAAAAGGCCGGCCGTCACGAAGACCCACCAGAGGGTCACGACGCCGGTCACGACTAGGACGCCCAGCAGGGTCGCGACCAGAGCCGATCCGGCATTGGCGAAGAGGAGCAGCCGGCGCTTGTCGAACCGGTCGGCGAGCTGCCCTCCGTACAGTGTGAGCAGCAGAACGGGAGTGAACTGCAGCGCGGTAACGACACCCAGCGCAGACGGGGAGTTGTGCGAGAGCTGCAGGACGAGCCAGTCCTGCGCGACGAACATCATCCATGTGCCGAGGAGCTTGACCAACTGTCCGGTGCTGAACAACCGGTAGTTGCGGACCCTCAGCGAACTGAAGACGCTCATTCGCTTCGACCTAATCGGCCGAGGATCTCGGCCGCCTTCGCCAGCGTCTCGCGCTCCTCCGGGGTGAGCGCGGCGAGCCGTCTGGCCAGCCATTCGTCGCGGGCGCGGCGGTGCTCGACGACGACCGCCCGACCGGACTCGGTCGCGGCGAGGATGACCTGCCTGCCGTCGGTCGGGTGCGGGGTGCGCTGGACGAGGCCGCGCTCCTCGAGCTTCGCGACGATCTTGGTGAGTGTCGGCGGCTGTACGCGCTCCGCGTCGGCCAGCTCGCGGGGCGTCAGCGCGCCGTTGAGTTCGAGGCTGGTCAATGCGGACAGCTGGGTGATCGTCAGGTCGCCGATCGGCCGGGCCTGCCGCAGCCTGCGGTTGAGCCGCGTGATGCTGTCCCGCAACGCCGCCGCCAGCTGCGCGCCAGTGATCTTCGGAGTTCGCACCATCACAATCGTTAGCTTACCTAATAAGCTTGGCTAACGACCTGTGTTCGCGATCACGGGAGTACCGTGTCGGGCGTGACCAGCCAGCCGAAGCCGCTCGACCCGCCGATGGTGCCGTTCGCCCTCGCCGGGATCGGCTTGTGGATCCTCGCGGTGCTCGTGATGCTGCCGTTCCGCGACGAGCTGGCCGATGCCGGGCACGGCGATTGGTTCAGCATCGCGGTGGCCGGCGCGCTGTGGGGCATTCCGGGCGGGCTGACCATGGTCGTCCACGACCGGAACCGCAAGCGCCGGCGGGCGGCGTCCGATTCGTTCAAGACCGGGGAGACCGGCGGCGCCTAGCCTCTGGGGTATGGCACCCACACTGAACTACATCGGCATCGTCGTGACGGACATGGCCAGGTCACTGGCCTTCTACCGGCAGCTCGGGCTGGACATCCCGGCCGATCAGGACGCCGCCCCGCACGCCGAGTGCACCCTGGGCGGCGGCATGAGGATCGCGTGGGACACGGAGGAGACGATCCGCTCGTTCGACCCCGAATGGACGTCGCCGGTCGGCACGGGCCGGTCCGCGATCGGCTTCGAGTGCGACACGCCCGCCGAGGTCGACAAGGTCTACGACTCGTTGATCTCCGCAGGGTACGGCGGACACAAGGCACCCTGGGACGCCTTCTGGGGCCAGCGGTACGCGATCCTGCACGACCCTGACGGCAACCCCGTCGACCTCTACAGCGCTATCCGATGACCTCCCGCAGCGGCGCGCCGGCCAGCGCCTTCACCTCCCGCGAGAGGTGCGCCTGGTCGGCGTAGCCGCTGGTGGCAGCCACCAGGCCGAACGGCATGCCGCCGCGGGCCAGGTCCAGCGCCGCGTTGACGCGGAGGATCCGGGCGAGGGTCTTCAGCCCGTACCCGAAACGGCCCAGGCCACGACGGTGCAGCTGGCGCTCGCTGAGGCCCACGTCCGCGGCGATCGCCGCGACCGGCCACCGCGCCCTGAGCCGCTCGACCACCGCCGGCACCCATAGCTCGTCCGGTTTGTCGTTCCTTTCGGATGCCGCCCCTCCGAACGCGTCTTCGAGCGCGCGACCCGGGTCGGCGGCCTCGTCGAGCAGCTCGGTAAGGCGCCTGACGCGCGCCGAGGGCCACAGCGCCGCCAAGGGCACCCGCTGGTCGCGCAGCTCGTCCGCGGGGACTCCGAGCAGGCCCGGAGCGGTCCCCGGATCGAAGCGGATCCCCGTGTACGAGAGGCCGGCCGGGCTCCTCCCGAGCTTGGCGACCGTGTCGGGGCCCGCCACCAGCAGCTCGCCACCACGCTGGTGGATGACGTCCATGCAGCCGTCGGGCAGGATGCGGAACTCGCCGTCCTCGTCACCCGGGTCCGGGCTCAGCCGCCAGACCGTCGCGGCCAGCACCCGCGACGGTCGCTCCTGATAGCCGGACTCAGCCGTGCCCATAGGGCTCGGCGGGCTCGGACTCGTCGACCGAGCCGTGCGCCCGGCTGACCGACACCGACTCGACCTCGCTGTCGTCGAACACCGTTGGCAGCTCGTCGACCGCCTGGACCTGCTCGATCAGCACCTCGGAGTGCGCACCGCAGCCGTGGTCGACGGAGACGACCTGGGCGTCGTCGGGCGCGTACTCGTTGCCGCACACGCCGAACGCCTGCCGCATCGACCCGGCGAGCTGCAGGTAGAAGCCGCACGACCCGCACCGGGCGGAGCTCGGCGCGGCCACCGAGATGGGCGCGTTGGGGCCCCGGTCGCCGTCATACCACCGCTGTGCGGCGTCCAGCCGCCCCTCGCGCGAAAGCACGCGGACCCGGCCGAGACCGAGCTCCCAGTTGACGTCCTCGACCGCCGGGTCGTCGGACTGCACATAGCCGGGCGCCAGCCGTACATCGTCCGGCGGCGTCGGCAGCAGGTCGCCGACACCCAGGTCGCCGGGCTGGAGCCGCTCCTGCCAGGGCACCCACTCGGGGGCGCGCAGCGCCTCGGGCCCGGGCAGCAGCGTCGACTCGCAGATCGTCACCTGCTTGCTGCGCGGGATCCTTGTGACGCTCACCGCCCAGCGCCAGCCGCGGTATCCGGGCAGGCCGCAGGCGAAGAAATGTGTGACGAGTCGCTCACCTTCGGAGACGACGCCGAGATGCTCGCCGATGTGCTCGGGATCGACGACGTCCAGCCCGAGGCGGGCGATCTCCACGGCGTCCGCGCAGACCTGGTCGGGCTTCCCCGCGCGGCCGCTGGAACGGGTCTGGGAAGTCGAGGCTGTCACCCCACCATTGTTCCTCATCGCCACGCCCGGCGAGCACGGTGGCCCCGGCGTGGCCGGAAACTGTCGCACCCATGGTTCAGGATGGGGGCATGTCGGTGATTCGAGGTGTGGCGCAGACCGTGGTGACGACCGCGCGGGCAGCACGGGTCGCCACCGTCGGCGGCGCCAAGGCCGGCCGCTTCGTGGGGCGCAACCTGCTGCGCGTCCGCCAGAAGGGCGCCGGCGGCGAGACCGGCATGCTCCGCCTGCTCGACCTGCACGCGGCCTCCTGCGCCGGCGACACCCTCGTCGCGCTCGGGCTCGCCGGCACCATCTTCTTCTCCGTCCCGGCGGGCCAGGCCCGCGACCGGGTCGCGCTGTATCTGATCGTGACGATGCTGCCGTTCGCGCTGCTGGCGCCGATCGTCGGGCCGGTGCTCGACCGGTTCCGGCACGGCCGCCGCTATGCGCTCGCCGTCACGATGCTCGGGCGGGCCTTCCTCGCGGTCCTGATCTCCGAGCACCTCACCGGCTGGGCGCTCTATCCGGCCGCGTTCGGCATGCTCGTGCTGTCCAGGGCCTATGGCGTGGCCCGCAGCGCCGCGGTCCCCCGCGTGCTGCCCAAGGGGCTCGGCCTGTCCGAGGCCGGCGCCCGCGCCTCCGTCTACGGCACGTTCGCGGGCGCTCTGGTGCTGCCCGTCGGCCTGATCGCGGCCCAGTTCGGCCCGCAGTGGCCGCTGCGACTGTCGATCATCGTGTTCTTCTACGGGATGGTCACGTCCCTGCGGCTGCCGCCGCGCGCCGACTCCGACCCGCCCGAGCAGGTCCCGCGTGTCCTGCAGCGGCCGAGCCACCGCGGCGCGAAGGTGCTCGCCGGCCGGGTCGTCATCGGCGCCCTGATCGGCAGCGCGACCCTGCGCGCGCTCTACGGGTTCCTGACGCTGTTCCTGGCGTTCGCGATCAAGGAGCGTTCGCTGCCGGTGGGCCTCGGCCCGTGGCAGCTGTCCGAGAAGGTGGCGGTCGTGGTCGTGGCCGGCGCACTCGGCGTGGGCTCCTTCCTGGCCACCGCCGTGGGCACCCGGCTGCGCATCCATCGGCCCGCCCTGCTGCAGGCGGTCGGCATCGGCCTGACGGCGTTCGTGGCGCTGATCGCCGCCGACCGGGGCTCGCTCGGCGCGGTCGCGCTGCTGTGTCTGGTCACGGCGATCGCCAGCGGCCTGGCCAAGCTCGCCGTCGACGCCTCGATCCAGGAGCGCGCCGACGAGCAAGTGAGGGCCAGCGCCTTCGCCCACTCCGAGACGCTGCTCATGGTCGCCTGGGTCCTCGGCGGCGCCGTCGGGCTCATCCCGTTCACCGGCGGCTGGGGCATGATCGTGGCCGCCGTGTTCATCACGCTCGGCGCGGTCAAGGCCGTCTGGTCGGCGGTCGCCCTGCGCAAGGAGCGCCTCCGCGGTGCCCCGCTCGACCACGACGAGCAGCCCACTGACCCTGTCGCCGCCGGCAGCTCGGCCAGCGGGCCTGGTGCGCCCGGCGGCGGGTCCGCCGGCTCGGGCGGCTGGTCGGGTGGGCCGGGCGGTTCCGGCGGTGGGTCCGGAAGCGGCGGCGGGTCCGGCCAGCGGGGCGGGTCCGATGCCACCACCGTGCCCCGTCCTGCCGGCTCGGCGTCGGGCGGCGGGGCGGGCGCTGCGACAAGTGGCTCCGGCGGTTCCCGGGCCAGCGCCGGGGCTGGGGCGACCCGGCGGATGCCGTTCCAGTCCCGCACGAGCGACGAGACCCAGACCGTCGATCAGAGTGCCGGGGGCGAGGGCTCCCGCCGCCGGTTCGGGTGGCGCCGCCGCTCCGCCGACCCCGCGAACCCACCGGCCGGCACCGGCCCAGCCGCCGGCACCGGTTCTGGTTCTGGTGCAGGTGCGGGCTCGGGTGGCGGCTCCGGCTCGCCGGCACGGGGTGACTCGCCGGCGGGTGGCCCGGCCGGGCCGCGCCGGCCCACCGACGCGACCCGGCGGATGCCCGCCGTCGACGTGGACGACGAGACGGCGCCGCTGGCACCTCCTGGATACTCGCTGTACCGCCCGTCCGGCATCGACTCGACCAGGTCCCTGGAGGATGACGACCGATGAGACCGTTCCTGGGACATGACCGCGCGCTGATCGTCACCGCTGTCGAGGTCGAGCGGGCCAAGGTGCTCGCCGGCCTCGGCATCACCGACCCGCAGCCCGACGACCTGGAGTCCGGCGCCCCGATCGTCGTCGTCGCCGCCGGGGTCGGCCCCGCCGCCGCGGCGGCCGTGACGGCCCAGTTCGCGACGACCGCCGTTCACGACGGCCGGCCCTTCGGCGTGATCCTCTCCGCCGGGATCGCCGGCGGCTTCGCCGGGCGCGTCGAGATCGGCGGCCTCGTCGTCGCCACCGAGAGCATCGGCGCCGACCTGGGCGCCGCCGGCGCCGAGGGCTTCGAGAGCGTCGACGACCTCGGCTTCGGCACCAGCCGCTACGACGCCGATCCGGCCCTGCTCCGCACCCTGCGCCAGGCACTCCCCGAGGCGGTCGGCGGCCCCGTCCTCACCGTCTCCACGGTCACCGGCACGGCCGAGACCAAGGAGGCCATCCAGAAGCGCCACCCCGACGCCGTCGCCGAGGCGATGGAGGGCTTCGGCGTCGCCGCCGCCGCCCGTCTCTGGCCAGGCACCGCCTTCGGCGAGATCCGCACCATCTCCAATGCCGTCGGCCCTCGCGACCGGGCCGCCTGGCGCATCCCCCAAGCCCTCGAAACCCTCCGCGAAGCCTTCGCCACCCTCGCCGGCCGCTGACCCCCACACCCGAAACTACGCCACTCCGCACCACCACCGACCGGCCGGACCCACTCACGCCCCGCAACCCCCCGCGACGCCTTCACCACCCTCGCCAGCCGCCGACCCCACACCCGAAACCACGCCACTCCGCACCACCACCGACCCGCCGAACCCACTCACGCACCACCACCGACGCAGGCAGGCCGGGTCACGCCACCTCCGCACCACCGACCCGGCCGCGCCCGATCAAGTCGCCCCGCACCACCACCGACTGGCCGGACCGGATCACGCCGCCCTGCACCGGCCGCAAGTCCTCCGGCCTGAGTCGACGGCGGCAGCCTCCGCCGCCACCGCACAGCCGGAGCCCTTGCGGCCAGGGTCTGGCGCGACGACAGCCAGCCTTCGTCGCCACCAGCGCGGCCGAGCATCGCCTCCCGCGCAGCCAGACCCTCCGCCACCAGTACACGACCGGCCCCGCGGCTGCCGGAGAGATCGCCGCTGCCATGACGGCCCACACCCCCTGCTGCCCGGAGCCGCCATCTTCAGATCGCTGCGCACCGTCCGTGACCGTGGGCCGGCCTCGGCGGGGCGCCGGGTGATGTCGCCCACTCGCGGCCCCGGACGATCTGAGGGCGCCGAGCCTTACCGGGCTCCAGCGCGGCGCCGCTTGCCACACCGTCAACCGGGTGACCAACGAGCAGCGCGGCTCTGGCAGAGATCCTCGCCCCGGGCACAGGGCGGGATTCACGGGTGTCGACTGCGTAGTAAGGGTCACACTGGGCGTTTCGCGACTCGTCGTGCGGCTGCGGCGAACGGCGTTAGATTCGGGGTTGTGACGCTCTCGCTCGCATTCTCGCCGTGCCCCAACGACACGTTCGTCTTCCATGCGCTCGCGCATGGGCTGGTGCCGGGGGCGCCCGCGTTCGACGTGACGTTCGCCGATGTCGACGTCACCAACACCGCTGCCGAGCGGGGTGCGTTCGACCTGGTCAAGGTCAGCTATGCGGCGCTGCCGTGGCTGCTCGACAAGTACACGCTGCTGCCGTGCGGCGGGGCGCTCGGCCGGGGGTGCGGGCCGCTGGTGCTGGTGAAGGACCAGGCGATCACCAGCCTGGAGGGCAGGACGGTGGCGGTGCCGGGTGACCGCACCACCGCGTATCTGCTGATGCGCCTGTGGTCGGCCGGGGCGCCGCCGAAGAGCGTGGAGATCGTGCCGTTCGCGGAGATCATGCCGGCGGTGGCCAAGGGGCAGTTCGACGCGGGGCTGGTGATCCACGAGGCGCGGTTCACGTTCCAGCGGCACGGCCTGCACGCGCTCGCCGACCTCGGCGAGTGGTGGGAGGGTGACACGGGGCTGCCGATCCCGCTCGGGGCGATCATCGCGCACCGCGACCGCGTCGACCCGGAGCAGGCGACCGCATGGATCAAGGAGTCGGTCCGGCAGGCGTGGGCCGACCCGTCCCGCAGCCGTGACTACGTGCTGGCACACGCCCAGGAGATGGAGCAGCCGGTCGTCGACCAGCACATCAACCTGTACGTCAACGAGTTCACCTCGTCGCTCGGCCCGGACGGCCACGCAGCGGTCGACGCCCTGCTGACCAGGGCCGCCGCCGAGGGGCTGGTCCCAGCCACACCCCTCGTCGGCGCCTGAACAACGCACTGAGCAAGCAACAGCAACCTAGACTTCCAGCTCCCGCGCCACGAGGTGGACCGCCTCGGCGACGGTCTTCGCGATCTTGCGGTCGGGGTAGCGCCCCCGCCGCAGGTCAGGCTGGATCTTCGCCTCGAGGACCTTGATCATGTCCTCGATCAGGCCGTGCAACTCGTCCGGCTGGCGGCGGCTGGCGACAGCGCGGGCCTCGGTCACGGAGGGCGGCGCATCGACGAACTTGACGTGCATCGCCTGAGCGCCCTTGCGGCTGTCAACCACTCCGAACTCGACCCGCTGGCCGGTCTTCAACTCACCCGCACCAGTCGGCAGCGCCGCCTTGTGCACGAAGACGTCGCCGCCATCGTCGCTGGTGAGGAACCCGAAACCCTTCTCCTGGTCGTACCACTTCACTCGACCCGTCGGCACGCTGTCCTGCTCCCCAGTGATTGACCCGTCCCACCCACAACACCTCAAGGCTAGTCACCGCTTGGCGGACGGCCAACCGAGATCACGCCCTTGAGAAACGAGGGGAACGCGTGCAGGTCGGCGGCCACGGCCGTCGCGCCCGCGGCCTGCAGCTCCGCGGCCGAGCAGGGTCCGGTGGTGACACCCAGGACGGGCACGCCGGCCAGGACCCCGGCCTGCATGTCGGCGACGTGATCCCCGACGTACGCCGTCGCGCCCACCGCCTTCAGTACCGTCGACTTCTCCGCGGCGAAGACGTCGCCATGCACCTCGTCGACCGGAATGTCCAGATGTGCGAGATGCAGTGAAGCGAGCCTGCCGAGCTTCGACGTGATCACCACGATCCGGCCTCCGGCCGCGCGCACCGCCGCAAGAGCGGCGAGGGCACCGGGCAGTTCCAACGCCGGAGCGATCGCGTGATGCTCGTACAAACTCCGATAAATGCTGACAGCCTCCTCAACCGACTCAGGAGGGAACCATTCGGATAGTTCCGTCCTGAGCGGCGGTCCGAGACGGGACACCGCCAGATCGGCGTCGACATGGACGCCAGTACGCGCTGTGAGGGCGCGATACGCAGCCGCGATTCCTGGCCGAGTGTCGAGGAGCGTCATGTCAAGGTCAAAGCCAATGACAACCGGTTGTTGAGACACCCTTAAGGATGCCCAGGTCACGATAGGTAGGCCATCGAAATACCCACCGGTCACCAGTTGACGAGGTGAGACTTCGGCCACTAACGTCTCCAACACTTTTAGGAAAGTTTCCTAAAGGATCATCCAGGAGACGCGATGAAACGATCCGTCCGCAACGGCCTCATCGTCGCCGCCGCGCTGGCAGTGGCCGGGGCCGTCGTCCCAATCGTCACCACCACCGCCAACGCCGCCGGCAACCTCAGCGCAACGTTCACGGTCGACCAGGACTGGGGCAGCGGCTGGGGCGCCACGTACAAGATCACCAACGGCACCTCAAGCGCCATCAACGGATGGACTCTCGAGTTCGACCTGCCCACGGGCGGTCAGATCACCAGCTTCTGGGACGCCGACGTCGTGCGCACCGGCCAGCACTACGTGGCGAAGAACAAGTCGTGGGCCTCGTCGCTCGCCGCCGGCGCCAGCTTCAGCTGGGGCATGAACGGCAGCGGCGCGAAGCCGCCGACCAACTGCAAGATCAACGGCGTGACCTGTAGCGGTGGCACCCCCACCACCAACCCGCCGACCACGACGCCGCCGACCTCCAAGCCGCCGACGTCGAACCCGCCCACCTCGAACCCCCCGACCTCCAACCCGCCGACCACGAACCCCCCGAGCGGCCAGAAGGTCGTCGGCTACTTCGCGGAGTGGGGCGTCTACGGCCGCAACTACCACGTGAAGAACATCGACACGAGCGGCTCGGCGGCGAAGCTGACGCACATCCTGTACGCGTTCGGCAACACCACCGGCGGCCAGTGCTCCATCGGTGACAGCTACGCCGACTACGACAAGGCGTACACGGCGGCCGACTCGGTCGACGGCGTCGCGGACACCTGGGACCAGCCGCTGCGCGGCAGCTTCAACCAGCTCAAGAAACTCAAGGCGAAGTACCCGCACCTGAAGGTGATCTGGTCCTTCGGTGGTTGGACCTGGTCGGCCGGCTTCACCCAGGCCGCCGCCAACCCGACCGCGTTCGCGAACTCCTGCTACAACCTGGTCAACGACCCGCGCTGGGCCGGTGTCTTCGACGGCATCGACATCGACTGGGAGTACCCGAACGCCTGTGGCCTGCAGTGCGACGCGAGCGGCCCGGCGGCGTTCAAGAACGTGATCTCGGCGCTGCGCGCCAAGTTCGGCACCAGCAAGCTGGTCACCGCGGCCATCACGGCTGACGGCAGCAACGGCGGCAAGATCGACGCCGCGGACTACGCCGGTGCGGTCGGCAACCTCGACTGGTTCATGCCGATGACCTACGACTACTTCGGCGCGTTCGCCGCGCAGGGCCCGACCGCCCCGCACTCGCCGCTGAGCTGCTACTCGGGCATCCCGCAGGCCGGCTTCTGCTCCGAGGCCGCGATCGCCAAGCTCAAGGCGAAGGGCGTCCCGTCCAACAAGCTGCTGCTCGGCATCGGCTTCTACGGCCGCGGCTGGACCGGCGTCACCCAGACCGCGCCCGGCGGCACCGCGACCGGCGGCGCGCCCGGCACGTACGAGACGGGCATCGAGGACTACAAGGTCCTCAAGAACACCTGCCCGGCCACCGGCACCGTCGGCGGCACCGCGTACGCCAAGTGCGGCAGCAACTGGTGGAGCTACGACACCCCGGCCACCATCGCCGGCAAGATGAGCTACGCCAAGCAGCAGGGCCTCGGCGGCTCCTTCTTCTGGGAGCTCTCGGGCGACACCACCAACGGTGAACTGATCACCGCGGTGAGCAACGGTCTGAAGTAACAACCCCCTTCGAAAGAGGGCGGGGCCGTCGGCCCCGCCCTCTTTTGTCATACGGGGCGGTTAGCGTATGAGGTGAGATGACTACCTCGCTCGCAGACCACTTCCGCGCCCTGCCCGACGACGGGCTGATGGCGCTCATCCGGTTGCGCCCTGACCTGGTCATCCCCCCTCCGTCGGACTTCTCGGCGCTGGCGCACCGCGCCCAGTCCCGGGTGGCGGTGGCCCGGGCGCTCGACGGGCTCGACACGTTCACCCTCGAGATCCTCGACGCACTGCGGTACACACGCATCGGCCACACCACGTCCACCGAGGCGGTCCTGGCGCTCACCGCGGCATCCGGCGTCGAGGCGGCGAGGGTGCGGGGCGCGATCGACCTGCTCCTGCAGCACGGCATCGTCTTCGGGCACGACAGTGCGCTGCGCATCGTCGGCGCCGTCGACGAGGTCTGTTCGCCCTATCCGGCGGGGCTCGGCCGGCCCGCCGCCGAGCTCGACCCGCTCGCCGGCGCCCTGGTCTCCGACGCCGCGAGGCTGCGCCGCACGCTGCTCGCCGCGCCACCCGCCGCCCGCGCGGTGCTCGACCGGCTCGCCGCCGGTCCGCCCGTCGGCACCGTCACGCCGGCCAGCCTGCGCTCCGACCCCGACTCCCCCGTCCGCTGGCTGGTCGAGCAGCACCTGCTGGTCGCCGTCAGCCGCGACGCCGTCGAGCTGCCCGTCGAGGTGTCGCTCGTGCTGCGCCGCGACGGCGGCCCTCTCGGCCAGCTGCACCCCGACCCGCCACAGGTCGACACGCCGACCCGCGACGCCGCCCAGCTCGACCGCGCCGGCGCGGGCCAGGTCCTGGAGCTGGTGCGCAATCTCGAGACGCTGATCGAGGCGGTCAACGCCGACCCGCCGTCGGTGCTGCGGTCCGGCGGCATGGGCGTGCGCGAGCTGCGCCGCT
Source organism: Dactylosporangium sp. NPDC050588 (assembly GCF_040654975.1). Classification (NCBI taxonomy): domain Bacteria; kingdom Bacillati; phylum Actinomycetota; class Actinomycetes; order Micromonosporales; family Micromonosporaceae; genus Dactylosporangium; species Dactylosporangium sp. NPDC050588. Next base: position 158,477 of record NZ_JBFAJA010000011.1, read on the forward strand.
TCGCCAAGCTCGTCGGCGTCGACGAGCAGGCCGCCGCCCTCATGATCGAGATCGCCGCCGCCGCCGGGCTGCTCGGCGAGGAGATCATCGACAACAAGCGGGTCGAGAGCGTCTTCCTGCCGACCGTCGCCTATGACGTGTGGCGGGCGTGCGGGATCGCCGCCCGCTGGCACCGCGTCGCCGTCACCTGGCTGACGATGACCCGCGCCCCGTCGCTGATCGGCCAGCGGGACGACCGCGACCGCCCGTTCAACGCGCTGGCGCCCGAGCTGTCCCGCCCCGGCGCACCCGCCCAGCGCCGCGCCGCGCTGCAGATCCTGGCCGAGCTGCCGCCCGGCACCACCATCGCCCCGTCCGACGTGGTCGAGCTGCTGTCGTGGCGCACCCCGCGCCGGGTCTCCCGCGGCGCCGCCGCGGTGGTGGAGGCCAATCTCGCCGAGGCCGCCCTCCTCGGCCTGATCGGCTATGACGGCCTCACCGGCTATGGCCGCCTCCTCCTCGACGAGGTCACGTCGGGCAGCGTCGACACCGACGACCCGCTCGGCCTCAACGCCCCCGACGGCACCGCCCTCACCGGCTCCGCCGCCCTGCTCGACACGCTCCTGCCAGCCCCGGTCGACCACGTCCTGCTGCAGGCCGACCTGTCCGTCATCGTCCCCGGCCCACCCGAGCCGACCCTCGCCGGCGAGCTGGAGCTCCTCGGCGTGCAGGAGTCCGCCAGCGTCTTCCGCATCACCGCCGACTCGGTCCGCCGCAGCCTCGACGCCGGTTACAGCGCCGCCGACCTGCACGCCCTCCTCGCCCGCCGGTCCCGCACCCCCGTCCCGCAGACGCTCACCTACCTCATCGACGACATGGCCCGCCGCCACGGCGGCATGCGCATCGGCTCCGCCAACTCCTATGTCCGCAGCGACGACGAGTCCCTGATCGCCGAGGTCCTCGCCGACCGCCGCCTCCAGCCGCTGACGCTGCGCCGCCTCGCACCGACCGTCCTCGCCAGCCGCCACACCCCCGCGAGGCTGCTGGAGGCCCTCCGCGACGCCGGTTACCCGCCCGTCCAGGAAGACTCGACCGGCGCCGCGGTCCTCACCCGCCCGAAGGCCCGCCGCGGCCCACCCCGCCCCAGCTGGGCCCACCGCGGCATCGAGGACCCGGCCGCCGCGGCCTGCCTCTCCAGCCCCCGCCTCGCCGGCGTCATCGAGCAGATCCGCAAGGGCGACGCCGCCGCCAGGGTCGCCCGCCGCGCCCCCGTGACCGTCCGCGCCAACGGCTCCAGCACGTCGTCCCACACCGAGGCGCTGGAGATCCTCCAGCAGGCCCTGCGTGACAAGACCCGCGTCTGGGTCGGCTATGTCGACTCCCACGGCGCCACCGCGTCCCGCCTGGTCAGGCCCGTCTCCATGGGCGGCGGCTACCTGCGCGCCGAGGACGAGCGGACCGAGATGCTGCACACGTTCGCCCTCCACCGAATCACGGCTGCCGCGCCCGAAGAGGGTCCCGCATAGCTGGTCCTTCATGGCCGCCGGCCGGGCCGCCTCCGCGACCCATCCGGCCAAGGCCACGACGCGACCTTGCGGTCGCGACAAAATACCGGTCGGCCGCTGCCATGACCCGCCTACCAGCCCCGCGACGCCGACATTCCCGATCGGTGAGGTCGTCGCCCGGCGCGGCGTGGTGCGTGTGTGAGTACGGCACCTACCGGCGGGTGCGTCCTGTCATTGCGGACAGCGATCAGCTCGCCGGTGGGTGTGGGGCGTCAGCCGCGGCCGGTGGGGTCCGATGCGCGGGCGGCGCCGATGATGGAGACGATCAGCAGGATCGCGGCCAGGCTGCCGACCGTCTCGCCGATCGCGTCGGTGAGCGGGCTGCCGAGCACGAGCCACGAGACGAGGAACCACGTCAGGCCCAGCGCGCTGACCGCGCCGACGCCGAGCAACGCCAACAAGGAGAAGCCGGACCGGGCGGCATCGTCGACGGACGATGCTTGCGTGCCCTCCAGGTCGGTCACCTTCCACAGCGTACCGACTCATCGCCCACTGTCACGATCCGAAATCAGCCGCGACGGATGGACCCGATCACCGAGACGACGAGCAGGAGGACGAGGATCGCGCCGAGTGACTCGCTGACAGCGGTCGCCACGTCGGTGTGCGCCACCTGGGAGGACAGCAGAAACCAGCCGACCGCCACCGCCGCTGCGGCAAACCCGCCGAACATCAGGGCAGCCCTGTCACCCAACCGCCGGCCCACACCGACCAGTCTAGGAGGTGGAGCGGACGCCGCGCCCACCCCCGATCAATGATCGGAAGGCAGCGGTCGCCAGCCCCCGCGACCACACCGCTATCTTCCGATCCGAACGCGGACGTCCGGCTCCACCACCGACTTGCGGGCACTGCAGTGACAAGACAAGCGATGGAGGCGAATCTGATCGCATCCATCGCGTGGCCGTCACAAGCACAGACGCGATCCGACCCCCGGATGGTTGCAGTATTTCCAATCCTCCCACATATCGGGAACTGTCAGAGGTGCATGCGACACTGGTGCCGTGCCCGAAGGTCCACTGATCGTCCAGTCCGACAAGACCCTGCTGCTTGAGGTCGACCACCCCGACGCGCTCGCGTGCCGGATGGCGATCGCGCCGTTCGCCGAGCTGGAGCGCTCGCCGGAGCACGTGCACACCTATCGACTGACGCCGCTCGGCCTGTGGAATGCGCGTGCCGCCGGGCACGACGCCGAGGGGGTCGTCGACGCGCTGCTGCGGTTCTCCCGCTATCCGGTGCCGCACGCGCTGCTCGTCGACATCGCCGAGACGATGGACCGCTATGGCCGGCTCCAGCTGCTCAACGACCCCGTGCACGGCCTCGTCCTGCACGGGCTGGACCGGGCGGTGCTGATCGAGGTCGCAAAGAGCAAGAAGCTCGCCGGCATGCTCGGCGCCAACATCGACGCCGACACGCTCATCGTGCACGCGTCCGAGCGTGGGCGGCTCAAGCAGGCGCTGCTGAAGCTGGGCTGGCCGGCGGAAGACCTCGCGGGCTATGTCGACGGCGAGGCCCACCAGATCGACCTCGCCGAGGACGGCTGGGTCCTGCGTTCCTACCAGCGCGAGGCGGTCGACTCGTTCTGGGCCGGCGGCTCCGGCGTCGTCGTCCTCCCCTGCGGCGCCGGCAAGACGCTCGTCGGCGCGGCCGCGATGGCCGAGGCCAAGGCCACCACCCTGATCCTGGTCACCAACACGGTCGCCGGCCGGCAGTGGAAGCGCGAGCTGATCGCCCGCACCAGCCTGACGGAGGAGGAGATCGGCGAATACTCCGGCGAGCGCAAGGAGATCCGTCCGGTCACGATCGCCACGTATCAGGTGCTGACCACCCGCCGGGGCGGCGTGTTCCCGCACCTGGACCTGTTCGGCGCCCGCGACTGGGGCCTCATCGTCTATGACGAGGTCCACCTGCTGCCCGCCCCGATCTTCCGGTTCACCGCCGACCTGCAGGCCAGGCGCCGCCTCGGCCTGACCGCGACCCTGGTCCGCGAGGACGGCCGGGAGGGCGACGTGTTCTCGCTGATCGGCCCGAAGCGTTACGACGCACCGTGGAAGGACATCGAGGCGCAGGGCTGGATCGCCCCGGCCGAGTGTGTCGAGGTCCGCGTCACGCTGACCGACGCCGAGCGGATGGCCTATGCGGTCGCCGAGCCCGAGGAGCGCTACCGGGTCGCCGCCACCGCCCGCACCAAGCTGCCTGTGGTCCGCGCCCTCGTCGACCGCCACAAGGACGAGCAGATCCTGGTCATCGGCGGTTACATCGACCAGCTGCACCAGCTGGGCGAGTTCCTGGACGCACCGATCGTGCAGGGTTCGACCACCAACAAGGAGCGCGAGCGCCTCTTCGACGCGTTCCGCACCGGCGAGCTCAAGACCCTGGTCATCTCCCGCGTCGGCAACTTCTCGATCGACCTGCCCGAAGCCGCCGTGGCGATCCAGGTCTCGGGCAGCTTCGGCTCCCGCCAGGAAGAAGCCCAACGCCTCGGCCGGGTCCTGCGCCCCAAGGCCGACAGGCGCCAGGCCCACTTCTACACGGTCGTCGCCCGCGACACGATCGACACCGAGTATGCCGCCCACCGGCAGCGCTTCCTGGCCGAGCAGGGCTACGCGTACACCATCACCGACGCCGACGACGTCTTAGCCCCGTAGACCGCAGCCGCTACCGCCCGGAGTCCGACCACTCGCAACTCCGGGCGGTATACCACACGACCCAAGCTCCGCTCCGAATCCGACTCCACCCCACCGGTCTCGCGGCGGCCTAGTCTGCGGGGGCTGGTCTGCGGGGGCCCGGCTCGAACTGGCCTGGCTGGTCGGACCGGGTCGGGCGGCGGTTGCAGGCTGCACCGCTGCACCAGGTCCGCGCCGGCCTGCGTCGGGCACTCGAACTGAGGACGATGCGCTCGAGCTGACACGCCCAACCGGCTCGCCGCCGACGGCAAGGGCCTTGACAGCCGACTCGATCCCGGGCCAGGCCGGTCTGCCCGGACCAGGCCGGACCAACCAGACCAGGCCGGACCAGCCAGACCAGGCCGGACCAGCCAGACCAGGTCGAACCAGGTCGAACCAGGTCGAACCAGCAAGACAGGAGGACCAAAGCCGGACCGAGTCGGATCGACCGGACCGAGTCGGATCGGGCGGACCGAGTCGGCTCGACCAGACCAAGTCGGATCGGGCGGACCAAGTCGAACCGGACGAACCGGGTCGGACCAGCCATCAGAGCCACACGGAGTCGTGAGGAAGCACCCCCAGCCACCGCGGAGGGCGACCACCTGATGCGGCGCGCATGCGCCGCTTGCCCTGCCTCGCGCCTCGGCGCGGGCAGTGCGCCGCGGAGCGGCGCATTGGGGCTGCGGGTGAGAATCCCCGCCGGGCCCCGCCGCGGCAGCGGTGGGGGAGTTACAGCGTCTGGAGTTCTTTGGAGAGGAGCTCGGCGATCTGGGCCGTGTTGAGGGCGGCGCCCTTGCGCAGGTTGTCGCCGGTGACGAACAGGTCCAGGGCGCGCGGGTCGTCGATCGAGCGGCGGATGCGGCCGACCCAGGACGGGTCGGTGCCCACGGCGTCGATCGGCATGGGGAACTCGCCTGCGGCGGGGTCGTCCACGAGGATCACCCCGGGGGCGTGGCGGAGGACCTCGCGGGCGCCCTCGGCGTCCACCTCGACGCCGAAGACGGCGTGGACGGCGACGGAGTGGCCGGTGACGACGGGGACGCGGACGCAGGTGGCGGAGACTTTGAGGTCGGGCAGGCCGAGGATCTTGCGGGACTCGTTGCGCATCTTGAGTTCTTCGGACGACCAGCCGGCGTCGCGGAGGGAGCCGGTCCACGGGACGACGTTGAGCGCGAGCGGGGCCGGGAAGGGGCCCAGGTCGTCACCGACGGCCTGCCGGACGTTGCCGGAGCGGGAGCCGAGCGAAGGGTCGCCGGCAACCCGGGAAAGCTGGCTGAGCAGGGTGTCGACGCCGTCCTTGCCGGCGCCGGAGACCGCCTGGTAGGACGCCAGGACCAGCTCCTTGAGCCCGTATTCGCGGTGCAGGGGGGCGAGCGCCACGATCATCGCGAGGGTGGTGCAGTTGGCGTTGGCGATGATGCCCTTGGGGCGGTTGCGGGACTGTTCGGGGTTGATCTCCGGTACGACCAGCGGGACGTCGGGATCCATGCGGAACGCGCCGGAGTTGTCGACCGCGATCGCGCCGTAGGAGACCGCGACCGGGGCCCATTCGGCGGAGACCTCGTCGGGGACGTCGAACATCGCCACGTCGACGCCGGCGAAGACGTCGCCGGACAGCTCCTGGACCACGACCTCCTCGCCCCGCACGACCAGGGTGCGGCCGGCGGAGCGTTTGGAGGCGATGAGGCGGATCTCCCCCCACATGTTCTTGCGGGAGGAGAGCAGCTCACACATGACGGTGCCGACGGCGCCGGTCGCACCGACGACGGCCAGCGTTGGTAGCGCGCCCATAAAGAGCGAACCTACCGTCCGGTCCCCGCATAAACCACGGCTTCCTCGGACCCGCCCAGCTCGAAGGCGTCGTGAATGGCACGGACGGCCACGTCGAGGTCGGTGTCGCGGCAGACGACGGACACCCGGATCTCCGAGGTGGAGATCATCTCGATGTTGACGCCGGCCTCGGCGAGGGCGGCGAAGAGCTTGGCGGCGACGCCCGGGTTGGAGCGCATGCCGGCGCCGATGAGCGAGACCTTGCCGATATGGTCGTCGAACAGGATGTCGCGGAAGTCGACGGTGGCCTTGACCCGCTCGAGGGCGGCCTTGGCGGTGGCGCCGTCGGTCTTCGGCAGCGTGAACGAGATGTCGGTGCGGCCCGTGCCCTCGGTCGACACGTTCTGCACGATCATGTCGATGTTGGTCTCCGCGGCGGCGACCGTCTGGAAGATCCGCGCGGCGACACCAGGCTGGTCGGGCACGCCGACGATGGTGATCTTCGCTTCGCTGCGGTCATGTGCGACGCCGGTGATGAGCGCTTGCTCCACGGAAAGGTCCTCCATCGATCCGGTGACCATGGTGCCGTTGGCGGTTGAGTACGACGAACGCACGTGGATCGGCAGGTTGAACCGCCGGGCGTACTCGACGCTGCGCAGGTGCAGCACCTTCGCGCCACAGGCGGCCAGCTCGAGCATCTCCTCGTACGTGATCTGCTTGATGTGTCTTGCGTTCTTCGCCACCCGCGGGTCGGCGGTGAAGATCCCGTCGACGTCGGTGTAGATCTCGCACACGTCCGAGCGCAGCGCCGCGGCGAGCGCGACCGCGGTGGTGTCCGAGCCGCCCCGGCCGAGCGTGGTGATGTCCTTGGTGTCCTGCGACACACCTTGGAACCCGGCGACGATGGCGATCGCACCCTCGTCGAGCGCGCCGCGGAGGCGACCCGGCGTCACGTCGATGATCCGGGCCCGGCCGTGCGTCGACGTGGTGATCACGCCCGCCTGGCTGCCGGTGTACGACCTTGCCTCGTATCCGAGGTTGTTGATGGCCATCGCGAGCAGCGCCATGGAGATCCGCTCACCGGCGGTGAGCAGCATGTCCAGCTCCCGCCCGGCGGGGACCGGGCTGACCTGCGACGCGAGGTCGAGCAGCTCGTCGGTCGTGTCGCCCATGGCCGAGACGACCACGACGACCTCGTTGCCGGCTTTCCGCGTGTCGACAATCCGCTCGGCGACGCGCTTGATGCGCTCGGCGTTGGCGACGGACGACCCGCCATACTTCTGCACGATCAGCGCCACGCCGTCGAGCTCCTTTCCACCCGTACGGGCGATGTTGACGCAGCCGAGCGTACCGGCGCCGGGTATCCCCCGGGAGTGGCGTTCCCACGATCCGGCCGCACGACAGGCGAGAATACGCACGTGCGCGCACGTAGAGGCCGGGTATCCGCGATCACTGTGACCACCGGCACGGCGCTCGCCGCGGTCACCGGGCTGCTGCTGACCGCCTGCGGCGGCGGCGCGCCGGTCGATACGCCGTCGGATCCGGCGACCGGGGTGCCCGCGCAGCCGGACCCCCGCGGCATGCTCGCCGCCCGGGTCGCGGTCGCCAAGGACCAGCGGTACGTCGCCGCGTACACCCTCGTCGTGCAGGGCAAGGCGCCCCGGTCGGTGCTGGTCACGGTCGCCAAGGACCGCACCTGGCGGGTCGACGTCCAGGGTGGCGCGCTCGGCGGGACGGCGGACGTCGCGATCGCCAACCGGCCCGAGGGCGTCTACCAGTGCGCGATCAACCCCCCGACCGGCTGTGTGAGGGTCGGCGCCACCAACAAGAAGCTGCCCGCCTCGATCGACCCGAGGCTGCAGTACGTCTTCATCGCCTGGTTGGACGTGCTCCTGGACCGGCAGGTCCCGCTCGCGGTGTCGCCGGCCGAGCCGCTGGCCGGCACGTCGGCGCCGTGCTTCGCCGTCGAGCCGGGCGTCACCGCCGTACAGCCGCCGATCGACGCAGGGGTGTTCTGTTACAACGACAAGGGCATCCTCGCGGCCGCCAGGATCCCGCTCGGCCAGCTCATGCTGACCGGGGAGCCCGCGCCGGCCCCCGACACGATCACCCTGCCCGGACCGGTCGTCACGGTCCCTCCGCTGGGCACGTCGGCGCCGCCCCCGCCGAAGCCGTCGTCTTCGTCACCATCCGCCGCACCGTCGATCTCGCGCTCCCGTTGAGTGGTACGCTGGCGCCCGACATGTGGCAGACGGTTCTCCTTCTTCGTCGCCGCGACGAGGCCCGACAGGCCGGCACCTCGTCGCGGGGTTGAGTCGCGTCTGCGCTCCTGCCGGTCGACCCTTCTTGGTCCCGACCACCTTTCCAGGAGCATTGAGCCATGTCCGAGATCGCCAATCAGACCAGCAGCCGGATGCCCGTCGAGCGCTACCGGCCGTTCAGTGAACAGTTCCCGGTCCCGCTGACCGATCGTCAGTGGCCCTCCCGTGAGGTCACCGTGGCGCCCCGCTGGTGCGCGGTCGACCTGCGCGACGGCAACCAGGCGCTGATCGACCCGATGTCCGTGGAGCGCAAGCGCCGCATGTTCGCGCTGCTGGTCCGCATGGGCTACAAGGAGATCGAGGTAGGTTTCCCCGCGGCGTCGCAGACCGACTTCGACTTCGTGCGGACGCTGATCGAGCAGGACCTGATCCCCGAGGACGTCACGATCCAGGTCCTGACCCAGTGCCGCGACACGCTGATCGAGCGGACGTTCGAGTCGCTGCGCGGCGCGAAGCGGGCGATCGTGCACTTCTACAACTCGACCTCGACGCTGCAGCGGCGGGTCGTGTTCGGCCTGGACAAGGCCGGGATCACCGACATCGCGACGAGCGCGGCGCGGCTGTGCCAGAAGTACGCCGAGGCGATCACACCCGACACCGAGATCTACTACGAGTACTCGCCGGAGTCGTACACCGGGACCGAGCTGGACTACGCGCTGGAGGTCTGCAGCGCCGTCATCGACGTGCTGCAGCCGACCCCCGACCGGCCGCTGATCGTCAACCTGCCGGCGACGGTGGAGATGGCGACCCCCAACGTCTACGCGGACTCCATCGAGTGGATGTCGCGCAACCTGCCGCGGCGCGAGTCGGTCGTGCTGTCGCTGCACCCGCACAACGACCGCGGCACCGCCGTCGCCGCCGCCGAGCTGGGCCTGCTGGCCGGCGCCGACCGGGTCGAGGGCTGCCTCTTCGGCAACGGTGAGCGCACCGGCAACGTCGACCTGGTCACCCTGGGGCTGAACCTGTTCTCCCAGGGCATCGACCCGCAGATCGACTTCTCGAACATCGACGAGATCAAGCGGACCGTCGAGTACTGCAACCAGCTGCCCGTGCACGAGCGCCACCCGTACGCCGGCGACCTGGTGTACACGGCCTTCTCCGGCTCCCACCAGGACGCGATCAAGAAGGGCTTCGACGCGCTGCACCGCGACGCCGCGGCCGCGGGCGTCGAGGTCGACCGCTTCACGTGGGGCGTTCCCTACCTGCCCATCGACCCGAAGGACGTCGGCCGCTCCTACGAGGCCGTCATCCGGGTCAACTCGCAGTCCGGCAAGGGCGGCGTCGCCTACGTCATGAAGACCGAGCACCACCTGGACCTGCCGCGCCGTCTGCAGATCGAGTTCTCCGGCGTCGTGCAGCGGCACACCGACGACGAGGGCGGCGAGGTCAGCCCGCAGGCGATGTGGGACTTCTTCTCCGGTGAGTACTTCTCCGACAAGAGGTTCGCGCTGCAGGGGTACGAGGCGGCGACGGTCGACGGCAAGGTCACCCTCACCGCCGACGTCTCGGTCGACGGCGCCGTCCGGTCGGTCACGGCCACGGGTAACGGCCCGATCGACGCGTTCGTGCACGCGCTGGGCGACTTCGGCGTCGACGTGCGGGTCCTGGACTACGCCGAGCACGCCCTGACCGCGGGTGAGAGCGCACAGGCCGCGGCGTACGTCGAGTGCTCCGTCGACGGGCAGACCTTCTGGGGTGTCGGGATCGACGCCAACATCGTGACCGCATCGTTGCGAGCCGTGCTGAGCGCCGCGAACCGCGGCTGATCCACCGCCGCGTCCCGGAGATCCTCCGGGCTGTTCAGGCTGCCAGGGTTGCTCTGGGTGAAAGGCCGGCCCCCGCAATGGGCCGGCCTTTCCGTTTATGTGGGTCCTGCCCAGGTCTTCGTCGTCATGCCACTGATCCTGCGGGACCCGGTGTCCCGGGCGACAGGGACACCGGTCCCGTTCTGTGGTCCCGCCCGTTTCGTGGGGATATGCGACTGTTCGTGTCGGGAATCGCACCGTGGCGCTGCGAGCGCGGCGTGCGCCGATGCCGCACAGTGGTGGGCGTGCGCCCCTCCAACGGCAAAGCCGTCCTCCTCGCCCTCGCGCTAGCAACGGTGCTCACCGGCGCCGCCAGCTGCGAGGTCTCCTCCACGCCGGGCGCGGCAGCGCCCAGCTCGACGTCAACGACCGGCAGCGGTGGCACCTCCGGTGCGACGAAGCCTCCGGCCGGCAACCCCGCCAACGCCACGGCCGCGCTCGAGCAGCTCACCGTCGCGGCCGCGGGGTCGATGGCCGGGTACAGCCGCGAGAAGTTCACCCACTGGATCGGCCAGGGTGACGGCTGCGACACCCGCGACGTCGTGCTCAAGCGCGACGGCAAGGGCGTCAAGGCCGACGCCGAGTGCAAGATCACGGCGGGAACCTGGTACAGCCCGTACGACGACAAGACCCTCACCGACCCGAAGGCCCTCGACATCGACCACATGGTGCCGCTGGCCGCCGGCTGGCGCTCGGGTGCCAGCAAGTGGACCGATGAGCAGCGCAAGCAGTTCGCCAACGACCTGACGCGCCCGCAGCTGTTCGCCGTCAGCCTCCAGTCGAACCGCTCCAAGGGTGACCAGGACCCGTCGACGTGGAAGCCGCCGAACAAGGGCTACTGGTGCACATATGCGCAAGACTGGGTAACGGTGAAGAGCTTCTACAAGCTGACCGTCACCGCCGCCGAGAAGTCGGCGCTGACGGAGATGCTCGCGACCTGCAAGTAGGGTTCTTTTTCCGGGTTTTCGCGCGACTGAAGGGCGGCCGAGATGGCAGACGCAGCACCGGGGCCGGGAGCGGCACCGGGCACTCCGCAGGCACCGGCCGCCCCTGCCGCGACCCCGGCGGCTCCTGCTGGCACTCCGACGACGGCCGCGGCTCCCGCGACGGCGGCTCCGGCACCCGCTTCGACTCCGGCCTCGACCCCGGCGGCGGCTCCGGCTCCGGCAGGCGCCGCTCCGGCCGCGGCCGCTCCCGCCGATGCCACTGCGGCCGGGGCCACCCCGGCCGCTCCGGCTGACGCCGCTGGTGGAGCCGCTCCCGCTGGGGCCGCTCCGGCCGACGCCGCTCCTGCTGGCGCTGACCCGGCCGCTCCGGCTGACGCCGCTGGTGGAGCCGCTCCGGCTGGCGCTGACCCGGCCGCCGCGCCCGCTGCGGCTCAGGCGGGCGGCGGGGCGGCGGCGCCGCTGACGACCGACATCATGGCGGGCCCTGGCGGGGTCATGACCGACGAGGTCGGCGTGGTCACCGGCGAGCTGACCCTGCGCTCCGAGGTCGACGCCACCGGTGCCGCGCTCGTCCGCGTCCAGTACAAGGACGCCGAGGAGTGGTACGTGGTGACCGGCACCAAGACCCACCTCGCCGACCCCGCCGACCTCGCCGCCGTGCACGCCGTGGCCGTCGGCATCCTGAACCGCCCGGAAGGCTAGCCCGGGCTAGACCCAACGCCGTTCAGTTAGGTGGTTCGGTGGGTTGTCAAGGGTAGGGGTTGATGATGTCGATGCTGGTGGTGGCTTGGTAGCTGTGCCGGTCGATGT